>CAYUNA010000057.1:0-12853 GCA_964445895.1 uncultured Saprospiraceae bacterium
ATTTTACAAGCAAAAAAGCGAGTATAGCTTAATTGGTAGAGCTTCTGATTTCCAATCAGGTGGCATCGGTTCGAATCCGATTATTCGCTCCATGTTAATTAAAAATGGAGTTGTAGCTCAAATGGTAGAGCGTTGGTTTGAAGCACCAGGTGAGTAGGTTCGATACCTACCAACTCCACTATTTCAAATAAGAGCAGGTCTAATAATGAGCAGCCTGTAATGAGTGATTTTTCATTTAACGCTGCTCCTTGTTAATCCAAAAATTCTGATGTGGCGCAACGGTTAGCGCACTCGCCTGATACGCGAGGGGTTGGTGGTTCAAATCCATCCATCAGAACGATTTTAGGAATGTGAAATAAGAGCATGTTTATATTCCTTAATGAAGAATGATGCATCTTTTTGATTAGCATTTTAATTCTTCATTGTAAATATTGCGCGGTAGTGTAATGGCAACATTTGGGTCTCATAAGCCCGAGTTACGAGTTCGAATCTCGTCTGCGCACCAATTTTTTTTGATGAGCAATTTTCAATGAATAAGGAGTACCCGAATAATTGTTTATTGCACATCTTTAATTGCAAACGCTCCTGTAGTGTAATGGCTAGCACACTTGGCTTTCTACCAGGTAATGAGGGTTCGATTCCCTTCGGGAGTGCCAATTTTTAGCCTTATTTTGTTCCCCAAATTGTCATTGCTACAGTTTGGGGATTTTTTCTTTTGATTGCTGCTGTTTGTCGAATCTGTTTGACATTTCAAGTTCAATATACTATATTTACTTTTCAAAAAAAATTGTCCATCAATCCTAAATGACATGCCTAATCCTTATGATGATTTATTGGGAAACATTCAAGACGATGAGCAACCGACTCGTCCCCAAATTGAACCGACCAGCCTGGAAGATGACCGTTTTCAAATGGATGGAAAAGAGTCGTTGGATGAGATTTTAGAAACTATCGAATTATTTAATAAAAAAGCAGAATCCTTTTCTCGGTTGTTGACGCAAATGCGCGCGATTGATCATAAAGACAATTCGGGTGTCCTTAGCTTTTTTCTGGAATCAGATGATAAGAACGACCAAGGGAGTTTGGCTGGCGAACGAAAATATCGTGAGTTATTACAAACTAAATTTGAACGAATTATTGAACCGATGCAGGCTTTGGCGAAGTTACACATGGAAACAGTGAAACAGTTTAATCGGGATATTGATAAAAATTATTATTCGATTGATAAATCAGCAAGTACGATAAAATCTGAAAAATCTTCGGCAATTGATGGTATTGAATTGCAACGAAAAATATTGTCGGATGCAGCAAATAATTTGGAAATACTGGAGAAAGGATTGGAAGGCACGACTCGACGCATGAAAAAATACATCAATACTGGCGGAGTTAACAATATTTCAATTGCAGAATATGAGCTAATTGTACAAAAACAAAAAGCATTGACCAGTGGAAAGAATCATCAGTTCGATTATGCGTTTTTTAAAATAAACTTATTGGATAAAACGGCGAGTACACTGGGTATTTATATGAAAGAAACATCGGTGCAGTATTTGGGAAAATTGTCGAAAGCGTTTGAGATGAGGTGATTTTTGACGCTGATTGCGCTGATTTTTATGATTTTCGCTGATTATAATAGGTCTAATGCTTTTGAAAATTAGCATTAGACCTATTTTTTCTTTAAATTACTCACAGCCCAAATCAACTTGTGCCTCCACATCATTTGCTGGAAAGCAGTTTCCTGATCGCACTTCCGACGGTTCGTAGCGTTGCAAATTAGGGTCACGCAAAGCATTTTCCAAGAAGACAACTAACTGGTGCATTTCTTCATTGGTCAATTCTAATGGTCGAAATTCTGAAGCCAAATGAATGTCTGGCACATTGTCGTTTTCCTTGATGGCTTTGTTTTTATAATTCACGACTTGCGTCAAATTAGTAAAACTCGCCCCGTGTCCATAAAATGGAGAATCTGTCAAATTATACAATTGTGGCACTTTAAATTTAAAATAATCGCTAGCTACTTTGGTAAAACCACCTCGTCCAAAATTAGCAGTCGATTGTAATTCTGCACCATAAGTAATGTCTGTGTTTTCAAATAAATCCTTCATTCCTAAACCATGAAATTCCATTGAATTTAACGCCGGCCCGTTATGGCAACTAACACAGTTGGCTTTTCCAAAAAACAGAACAGCTCCTGCTTTTTCTTCGTCAGTCATCGCATTCGCATCGCCACGCAGCCATTTTTGAAATGGCGCCTCATTGGATAAAACGGTGCGTTCATAGGCTGCAATTGCCAAGCCTGTATTTTCAATATTGCAACGTTCCGCTTCGGGTACATCCGGAAAAGCCGCATCAAAATCATCTTGATACATTTCTTTCAAAAAGCCATCAATAGATTCCATTCGATGTACTTTGAGTCCAGCAATAGCCTGAATTTCCAGACCTTCGTATCCGAGGGTATTGACAGCTTTAGGAGTTCCTTCTGTCCATTGAGCTTCCGTTCCGACATTGAGGTCAGTTGCGCCAAATTGCCCATTCCAAAGCTGATTTTTTTGAAATGCTCCATTCATAGCCGTCGGTGTCCGAATGGGTTGTACGTCCAAATCACTGAAATTATAATCAGGCGATACTACTCGAATTGCGCCATTATTACCGAATCCCATTCCACCATCAGCAATGCCCTGATGTCGATTGGCTTGAAATCCTGCAGATGCAAAATGGCAAGTCGCACACGAAAAAGTTCCTTCAGCAGAAGCGTGCATGGGGTTCAATGCCAAGCCCGTTTCGTGAAATAACATTTTACCCAAGTCAACTTTAGCTTGCGTTATTGGGTTGTTGGAATCTTGTGGAATACTTGCAAAATCATTGCTGGCAGGGAGTATAAAATCGTTTAATCCATTGGGGGAAGCTGCTTGAATACTTGATTCTAATTGTACGTCTAAAGAATCTACTGCCGCGTCTTTCTGACAAGCGGTCAATGCCAAACCGAATGCTAACGCAACGGCTATTATTCTAGTGTTCATGGTATATTAAATTTTCTTTTTTCTCAATATTGTTATCTTAAATAGTAGTAGAGGGATTTTTTTCTAATTAACGTATTTTTCTGTTGGGAGTAGAGAAGGGAGATAGTAGGAGGATATTATTTAAAGTACTGTGCTTTCGTAGCTATGTTTTTTAGGTATGCAATTTTTCTGCCAAAAAAGATATTTTTTTATAAGAAAAAAGTTAGAGCGTTTGAAGACCAAAAATGAGTCATCCCGAATTATAGCTTTAATCCTTCATTTTTGCCTTTTGAGCTGAAAATTTTCACGGAAGAAAATAGATGACGTGCGGCTCAAAAACTATTATTGTCATAGCAATTTACATTTGTGGTGATAACGCTATTTTGAAAGTAGAAAAGCCCAACGAACCCCCGCCCGCTAGACCTTTTCTTAAAACCAAAAAACCATTAACGATTATTGGATTGTGTATGAGTAATCAATCAAATAATCGGACTGCCTCGATTAACTCAATGGAATACCATCGAGTCAATCGAAACAATCAAATTCACTAATATTAATCAACTAAAATCATTTTGCCTGTAAACGTTTCTTCCGCCGTCTCGACTGTATAAATTAACAGTCCACTCTCTTGCAAATCCGCTGCATTTACAGGTATTTCTTGTTGGCCAGCCCCAAGCCATTTCGTAGTCTGCAACAAAACGCTGCCGGAAGAATTAAATACCGTCATCGTGACGGATTGTGCTTCCGGCAGGCTGAAACTGACTATTGTTGCACTATGAAATGGATTGGGTTTGTTGCCATAAAATTCGACTGCTGAGTTAGAAAAAATGCCATGCTCACCTGCAAACTGAATCGCTATATCCAGCAGTTGCCCATCCCCCTGATACGCTTCTGCTGTAGTCAATTCCGAACTTATTTCAATTACTTTGTTTAAGGACATCTTCATGTTAGATTGAAAAATCAGGCTGAAGAGCACGGCATCAGAATCTAAATCATTAGTATTTATCTTATTCCACGAAGTGGTTATTTTTCCTTGTTCGAGGTGGCTGTAGCCAAAATTATTTTTGGTCAAACCAGCTAATTCTCCTGCTGCAAAATCAACAAACTCTAAAACAGTTTCGTCAAAATCAATGGTAAATTGATAACCATCAATATTTTCAAAATCAGCAGCTTTAAAATCTACGCGCACTGTTTCGTTCGCATCAAAGTCTTGATTGTCAATCGTAAAAATCAATTCTTCCTCTACTGTTCGGTCATCCGCACCCAGCAAATTGTTGTATTGAACATTATCGTTGACATCGCCAATTTTTATCGCTACAAAATCAATATTTGGCATGTCTTGATTCAAATTATTGATGCTATAAACTTCTGGAAAACCTTCTGCAAACGGATTACTTGGATTTTGAAATTCATAATCCGCATCGACAAAACGCCACGATGTATTGTTTTGATATTCTAAATCAATATGCAAAATCAAGCGACGAATGTCCACCAAATCCAAAGTCGAAACACCTCCAGAATTGTTCGCATCAGCAGCAATTAGTTTGTACGGAGAAGTAATGGGTACCATACCCAAAATATGTCGTTGAATAATTACCAAATCCAAGGTTGAGACCCCGTTTAATGGAGTAATATCTTTCTCTGGTGCAACGGTGTAATCGTTTCCATCAATCAAGGTATTGAAAGAAAAATTACCGTTTTGGCTAGTCATTAATGGATTGGTTACACCATCATTCACATCAATCATTACGTCGGTCACGTTGCCCCCCATTTCTGTTTGGATATTACCACTTACAATTAATGGGTCACCCGTTGGTTCACAAAATCCTTGATTGTCTTGCACAATGACAAATGTTTCACAAAAATCTTGATTTCCCACAGCATCCGTTACCCACAATTGAATCACTTGTTCGCCAACATCAGCACAAGTCAAATCTAAATTGGTATCATTTACATTGGAAGAAAAAGATAACAAAACATCGCCTGGACAATTGTCAAAACTTCCCTCATCAAAATCACTTGCCCAAATGTCAACCATCGGTGGAGTCGTATTCATCAAGCCGATTACCAAGCCATCTTTACAGTAAGGTGTCGGTAATTTTCCATCGTAAACATTGATATTGATATTACACGCAGAACTGTTTCCACAGCCATCTGTTGCGGTATAAGTTGCCACATAATCACCCGCACTCACATTTGAAAATGGACCAAAGCCAAAGCCCAAATCACTTGTCACCGTTGCCGAAGCATCAGGGTTACAGTCACTAATTGTTGGTTGCGGTAACGTTACTGTCGCTACACAATCGTCGATAATGGCTACTGAAATATCCGCAGGACAAGTAATCGTTGGTGCTTCATTGTCAATCACTTGCAAAATTTGTTGTCCCGTATAATAACCGCCAGTATTGGGGTTATTGGTTTCATATTCACACCAATTAATAATTGTCCACGTTCTCACTATTTTAAAACAAGCAGGAGGTGCTACCTGAAAAACCTGGTCGGTAAAATTCGTTGCCAATAATTCACAATCATCGCCAAACGCTACAGGATAGCCAAATGGCGCAGGTAATTCACTCGGGGCAAAACCATCTTCATCAAAACAACCATTCACGGTATAATCTGGTGGAAAATTAATAGAAACAGGTGTGTTGTCAACCAAAGTAATGGTTTGAGAACAACTCGCTGAATTACCATAATTATCGGAAATTGCAAATGTTCGAGTAACTGTTCCAGTTCCACATTGGTTAATATTTTCAGAATCTGTTGAGGTAATATTTCCAGTTCCACATGCATCAAAACTCGTCGCCTCTCCCGTAATATTCGGGTTGCTGAAATCTTCTACACACTCAATCGTCACATTGGCAGGACAAGAAATGACTGGGTTAATATTGTCGGCAACGTGTACCGTAACCATACAATTATTCGTGTTGCCATTGCAATCAGACCCCTGCAATTGTATCATCACATCATCGCCAATATCGTCGCAGCAAAATTTTGCAGTCGAACCAAATGCGGTATTCACACCACAACCTGCATTCATCCGCCGAACTTGAAAACCATTGAAACAACAGTTGTCATAACTACCATCATCAAACACTTGCGCAGGCACATCTGCCATACCACTTGCATTTAAAGTAATTGCGGTAATTTCATCACAAATCATCGTTGGCGCGGTATTGTCTTGCACCGTCAATTGCATTGTACAATCGGTTTGATTGCCGCAAGCATCCGATGCAGAATACACTACGACATAAATACCAACGCCGAGGTTATTCACTACACCACCGTTACTTTGTAACGTCCCAACTGGCGTCGCAACACTGATACTCGTAATACTCGAACAGTTATCTGTCCCTGAAATTGCAGGCAAAATCAAAGACGCTGTACAGTTGACCGTACTTGTCGTACTCACCGTCATATCCGCAGGACAACTGACTACTGGACCTTGGTCATCTTTCACTTTTATAATCTGTGTGCCATTAATCACTGAACCCGTACACCAATCAGCGACTGTCCAAGTCCGGATAATTTTAAATGTACCATCACAAATTGGAATTATTTGGTCATTGTGCGTCAATCCAAAACTACATGGTCCACCGCTACTAATTTCCGCATTATTTAACATTGGAAAACCTGTGTTTTCAGGGTCAGTGTTCGGGTTTGTACAAGGTAAAGCAGGATTTTGAATATCATCTAAATTAGGAGGAAAAACCACATTGTTAATATTACCAGCTTGTACAAAAATCGATTGTGTACAAGAGTTGTCGTTGCCGTATTCGTCAATTGCCGTCCACTGCCGAGTAATGATATTAGTCGGGTTGGCACAGCCTTGCGAATTTTCTATATCAAAATGTGAGACCGTAAAATTAGAACAGTCCGACACCACAGGATTGCCCGTAAAAATAGGTGCAGTGGGTGCGGAACAAGTCACCGTCTGATTGGCAGGACAGTTAATAGTCGGTGCCAATTTATCTTCAATCGTAATACTTCCCCAGCAAATATTACCAGTAGACCAGTGCTTAACTTTGATGGGTAACGTTTGACCAATATTCACCCCTGTAATATTTGGACTGGTCGGAATAGTTTGACCGTTGCCATCCATTACAGAAACGACAAAAGCCTGTGGCCCATTCGGTAAACAAGTGATTGGGTTATCTCCGTCTTCAAGTATCAGGTCGTAGGTAATTTCCGAGTTGCAAGTGTTGCCCAGGGAAACATTGATATGGTCGTTGCAAGCCATTGTGCAATAGGGTTGCGCCAGCATTTCTTTGTCAAGTAGTGTCAAAAATGTCAGTAAAAATAGACCAGTAATAGTCTTTGAAATTTGGGTGGATGAATTTAATTTGTTTTTAAAACAATTGAATGCATCGAAAATCGCTAATGTAATCGTTGTGTACATGGAATCTGAAATTTGTTAATGTAAATCGGTTAAAAGTTCTAAATGAGTTAAGTTTTTGAAAATTTTGGTCATACAATTTTGCCCAATTTGTTCAATCTTCTAACTCATTTTATAATGGTTACTTTCTAAAATTTGGATTATAAATTGTCAATAGCGATATGGTTTTTAAAGGCTATTTAACGTTTGTTCATGGTGGATTATAAAGTAATAGTAAGTCTGATTTTTTGGAATTCCGCACTTAAAACCGGGTAAATTTCAAGCACATTTCTAATTTGTTATGTTGGATTATTTCGTTTATTAATAGCAGTCAATCAGGGGTTCATTCGCTCCGTAACTGAAGTGTTAGGAGGCGTCCATATAATCTTTCTCGACTATACAAATTACCCTGTTCTACTTTTGCAGAACTGTAAATTATGGTATTATGGAAAATGAATTGTGGGCAGGCTAGATAGGTCTGTTGCAAATTATCATAAAGTAATGTGGCACAATCCCTTGAATTGCGCATGTCCTAAATGGACTTTATTACTCGACAACAATACAGTTTTCTTTATTTTTGAAAATGAATGTTTTACATTTAAAAGTAATTTCAAAAAATTCATACAATCAACTGATTGTCAGACATTTAAAATCAACATTAAAAGAAACTATACTCAAAACGATGATGAAAATTCAAAAATCACATCTCGTTTATTGTCACATTTTCAAATATAAAAATACCTTAAGCCTAATGCCACTTGCATCATTGCCTAACCAGAACCAGTCGTTTTAGAATTGGTGGTGATGAATGTATCACCTGAATGAGTAGCCTCAGAATGGGCCTACTTATGGAATGTGTTGTGTAAATCGGTGTTGAAATGTTCATAACTAATGTTCAATAAGATTATAAATAAAAATCTTTAGGATATTCTAATACTTAATATGGGAATAGTGTAACGCAAAGATAAGGATGTTTTTGAAATTTCAAAACATTTAGTAATTTTTTTTAATATTTAATTTGGTTGAGCATGACAAACTAAAACTGTATGTAATCTTCTGGGTCAACCGCTTTTCCACTATGCCACAATTCAAAATGTAAATGCGGCCCATCCGTCAAATCTCCTGTATTGCCAATAATCGCAACTGCTTCGCCAGCTTTCACATAATCGCCAGCTTTTTTAAGCAATGACGAATTGTGCTTGTACCAGGTAATGATATCATTGGTATGCTGAATGCCAATAGTATTGCCTGTGGCGAGCGTCCAATCAGAAGAAATCACATAACCATCCATCACAGCCTTGACTGGCGTGTTTTTTGGAGCGATAATATCTGTACCAAAGTGATCTTTGGTTTCAAGGAAGCGCGCACTTACTTCGCCCGAGAGAGGGGAAGTAAAATACATTTGTTCGAGTGGCGTACCTTTAGCAACTGTACTGCCTGTTGTGCCACCTTTGCGAGCGACTGCGCTGATTTCTTCCATTTCGACTTCGCGTCGAAGGATTTCGTCAGCTTCATTTTCTTCGATTTCGATGGTTGCTTCTTTGGTTGTTTCTACTTCGGGTGGGAGGTCATCAGCAGTTTGCACATTGCCTTCGAGCCGATTTTTGAACGCATTGATGTAGAGTTCGTTGGCAGCACGTAGTTCTTCCAGCGAATCCAACTCCGCATTGATGCGCATGAGTTCGCCATCGTCTTTCATGTTTTCAAAACCAGGAATCAATCGCTTGGCTGGCGTGAATGCCATCATCAAAATAACAAAAATGGCGACCACGACTGCAACGACACTGAGCGCAACATAAAAATTGAGTAAGGATAATTTATACGTTCCTACCTCTTCAAATGTTTCGTGATTCATCACTGTCAGGCGATAATTGTGCTGTAAACGCTCCCAAAGTGTTTCTTTTTGCTGATTTTCTTCCATTGTATGTTATCAATTGATAATAATAAAATAAATTTGTGCTTTTGAAGTTAATAGTATGGTTATTGGTTAACTGGTTAATTGAGTTGATTAGTTGATTTAAACCGCAGAAAGTTGCGAATTAAAATTTTAATCAATGACCATTTTTTTGCAAATTTCATAAAACTTTGGTGAAACACCATTTTTTTAACATAACTTAATGAGAATTTTATTGAAATAAGCCGCTCGCAGCTTGTTTTGATGAAAAATAAAAGTAAGTAACGATGAAATAATAAGTCGTTTAAATTCATGACAAAGCGTCAAGTTTTTTGTTTTTATTTTAATTTTGATTTTCATTAATAAAAAGGATAGTTTTGAAACGAATAATTACCACACCATTATTGATAGCGATTTTGCTGATTTTGTCGGGCTGTGTCACGCAAAAGAAAAAAGGCGAAGATGTCGGTGCGATTAAGAAGTTTTATCAGGATACCACGTCTGAATTTAACTACTATTTCAATGGCGGCGTTATCATGGATGAGACGTATGCAGCTATGAATGAGCAATATACGGACAACTACAATAAGGTGCTGCCGATGTGGCAATATACCGAAATTGACAATCCGCAGGCGCATTACGAGCAGATGGATAAAGTGATTGAGAAAATGACGATTATGATTGAATTGCACCGGCAAAGTCACTGGGTGGATGATGGCTACCTGATGATGGCACAGGCGCAATATTTGAAAAAAGACTACGAATCTGCGCAGGAAACGCTGTTGTACATGACTGAGGAGTTTAGTCCAAATGCCATGCGCAAAAAAGAAGCGGCGTCTAATAAACGAAAGAAAAACGGTAAAAAAGGAATAGTCGTTGATAAAAATGGTAAGCAAAAATTAACCAAAAAACAACGTATCAAAGAGGCGAAGAAAAAGAAGAAAGCACGCGAAAAGGAGCGCAAAGCCAAGAAGAAAGAAATCGAAAAGCGTAAAAAAGCACGCAAAAAAGGAAAGAAATTGCCACCAAAAACGACGACGAAGAAAGAAGATGATAAGAAAAAGGAAGACCCAAAATTACCAGAAATTGATGAGGATGATGTTGCTCCACCAAAAACCATTCGGTTGGGTAACTTAACGCCACAAGTAGAAAATGGTAAACCAGAAAGCTACTTCCTCAAGCATCGCCCGGTTTATCAAGAGGGTATTTTATGGTTGGCGCGTACCTATATTGAGCGAGACAATTACACGATGGCAGAACGAATGCTTAATCAATTATCGGAAAGTTCAGCAACGTTTACAGATATTCAAGAGCAATTGTCAGAGGTCAAAGCACATTTTTATTTGAATCAAAAGAAATATGAGCAAGCATTGCCAGCGTTAAATAAACTTTTAGAGCAATCTAAAGATAAAGTATTGAAAGCGCGAGTATCGTTCATTATTGGTCAAATCAATCAACGCCTGCAAAATAGTGATGCAGCGGCAGTGGCTTATGAGCAATCTATTAAATTTCGACCACCTTACGAAATGGAATTCAATGCTCGTTTGAAATTGGCGACAACGTCATGGAAAACAGGCCGCGGAACGTCTGCAGAAGCAAAACGCAGCTTGAACCGAATGTTGAAAGACATCAAGAATGAAGAATTCAAAGATGCGATTTATTTCGCTTTGGCGGATATTTCATTAAGTGAAGGCAACCGTACGGAGGCTATCGCCAACTTACGGCAATCGGCTTGGAACAGCATTCAAAATGTCAACCAAAAAACGGAAGCTTACTTAATGCTTGGCGATTTATTTTATGAAGATGAAGATTATGTGTTTGCCAAAAGCTACTATGATTCTACAGCTCAATTGCTACCAAAAACAGATGACCGCTGGAGCAGAATCAATGATTTAAATAATAACCTGACTGATATTGCTGCTAATATTATTATCGTGGAAACACAGGATAGCTTATTGCGCATCAGTGAATTGCCAGATGATGAAAAAGCAAAAATAGCAGCGAGAATCAAGCAAAAACGGGATGAAGAAGCACGAGCGAAGATTGCCTGGGAAACACAACAAAACGCGTTGCGCCAGAAAGTTGCTAATAAAAATACCTCTTCAAGTAGTACCAATGGAGTCGGTCTAAAACAAATGGGTGATAGAAGAGCCCCTGGTGCCGGAGGTGGTGTAAGAAACGTGACCGCTGCCGGTGGTGGTAGTAGCTTTTTTGCCTACGGTGATGCTTCTGATTTGAAAAAGAGTAAGCGAGATTTTGAACGTCAATGGGGTGCACGTGACCTTGCAGACAATTGGCGGCGAGCAAGTGCCTCTACTTTTGGCAACGACCAAGAAACTGCTGAAGAAGCCGTTGCTGAAAACCTATCTGAAGATGATGTCGCTAAAATTTTAGCAGGTTTACCTAATACCGCAGAAGAAAAAGTAGCAGCACACAAGCAGATTGAAGATGCACTGTTTGCCCTTGGTGGTTTGTTCCGCGATCGTTTGCAAAATTATGAAAAAGCAACCGAGCGTTTGGAAGATTTGATTAAACGATACCCAGAAACGGAGTATGAATTGGATGCCTATTACATGCTTTATTTGTCATATAAAGAATTGAATAATTCTACAAAAATGAAGTATTATGCAGATAAAATTCTTGCCGAATATCCAAGTTCGACTTACGCAAGTCTGATTAAAGACCCAAGTTACATCAAGCAAATCATGAGTGATGAACGACAATTGCAAGCGTATTATGAGGAGACTTATGATGCGTTTACGCAAGGGAAATATCAAATTGCCAATGAGCGTGTGGTAAAAGTAGCGGAGCAATTTGGCGCAACCAATCCATTGCAACCCCGCTTTGCATTATTGGGTGCGATGATTTCGGGTAATTTGCAAGGACGCGAGACATACATTGCTGGACTGAAAGATGTGATGGCAAAATATCCAGAAACACCAGAACAGGTTCGAGCACGAGACATGTTGCGTTTATTGGGTGCAAAACAAGCAAGTGGTCCTGGGCAGCAACGTCCGAATGCGAAAACAGGCGAAGAGGGAGACGCGAGTCTCTATACTTTTGAAGAAGATAAATTGCATTATATGCTCGTTATTTTAGATAAAGATGCAAGTATGAATGATGCAAAAATTGGCGTTTCTGACTACAATCGAAAATACCACAATTTAGATAAATTGCGGATTTCTAATATTTTCCTCGGCGGTGCAGATGCAAAAGTACCGATGATTGTTATTCGTCGTTACAAAAAGATGGAGGATGCCATGACTTATTACGATGGCATCAAAAAGAATAGCAGCGACTTTTTGCCAGGTTTTAAATACACGATTTATCCAGTGACACAAAATAACTATCGAACGATTTTGAAACAAAAAACTCTGGATGGGTATGATGAGTTTTTCAACTTGTATTATACGAATTAGGGTAATTGACAGGTTGATTAAGAGCATGTCTATTTTTTATACGAACTATACATGCTCTAAAAATGAGCCATCTCGGTTTTCGAGGTGGCTCATTTTTTTTCTAAAAAATGGCGATTCTTAGCATATCGTAGTTTTACATAGACCACAGTTTTTTTAATTAATAAAG
>CAYUNA010000058.1:0-2794 GCA_964445895.1 uncultured Saprospiraceae bacterium
GTATCCGCTACCCGCGCTTAATTCAACAGCATTGCCCTTTAGGGGTCGGGGGTTATCGATAATTTGCTCAAATCACCCCATTATCTCAAAAATCTCCCTCGCAATTCTTCTAGCCGCATTCTCTTTCTTCAACTTCAAAATATTTTCACTCAGTTTCATTTTCAAATTTTCATCCGCCAAAATCTCCAACGCCCTCAAAATCATCCCTTCTGCTTCCTTATCCTTCACCAAAACAGCAGCATCCACACCAACCAATGCCATCGCATTCTTTGTCTGATGATCTTCCGACACATTCGGCGAAGGAATCAACACCGAAGGTTTGCCCACAAAGCACAACTCCGAAATCGTCAATGCACCCGCACGTCCAATCACCACATCTGCCATCGCATACGCCAAATCCATACGGTCAATAAACTGCCGAACCTCCACATTGTGAAGTTTTGCAGTATCCGACTGCTGCATTTCGTCGATGTATAATTTTCCAGCCTGCCAAAGAACTTGGATATCCGTCTGCGTTTTTAACAACGCTGCGTTAGCGACCATTGCATTATTAATAGTACGCGCGCCGAGGCTGCCGCCGAAGACGAAAATTGTTTTTTTATTGGGGTCAAAACCGAAGTAACTATATGCCTCGGCTCGTTTTTTATCAAGATGCACAAAAATGCCCTGTCGAACAGGATTACCCGTGTGGACTATTTTATTTTTTGGAAAAAATTTATCCATTCCATCATAAGCTACACAAATTTTATTGACTTTTTTTGCCAATAAACGATTGGTGATGCCTGGAAATGAATTTTGTTCCTGCACCAAAGTCGGAATGCCCATTCGGGTTGCGACTTCAAGCGTCGGACCACTTGCGTAGCCACCAACGCCAATCACCACATCCGGTTTAAAGTTGCGAACGATTGACCACGCTTTCCACAAGCTACTGATTAATTTGAAAGGAAAAACCAGATTTTGCAATGTCAATCGACGTTGAAAACCACTAATCCACAAACCTTTAATCGGATAGCCCACCTTGGGCACTTTCTCCATTTCAATCTTGCCCTCTGCCCCGACAAATAATATCTCGGCATTCGGACGTTGTGTTTTAATTGCATTGGCAATTGCGATAGCTGGGAAGACATGACCTCCGGTGCCACCGCCACTGATGATTACTTTCATGCTGGTTGCGTTTTTTCTTATTGATTAAAAATTGTGCAAATCATTCTCAACAAGTCTAAATAACACAGCCCAAATTTCAATATTCATTTATCGAAAACTGTTATAAAACAGCGTCAAATTTCAATTATTTTTTGCCTCCGCCGCCTTTGGAGTTCCCACCACTATTGCGATGACCACCAGACTTATTTCCGCCGCCACTTCTATTCCCACCGCTATTCGAGCGATTTCCTCCACCGCCGCCAGACCGATTATTACCTCCTGACCGATTGCCGCCTTGCGACCCACTGCCAATTTTATTGCCACCGCCGCCAGAATTGCCGCCCGAACGATTGTTGCCACCACTATTAGAACGACCGCCACCTTTACTTCCACTACCGCCATCTTTTTTAACACCACTTCCAGCGTCTTTTTGTTGAATTTCTGGCGTAGCCATTCGTCCTAAAATCGCCGCTTTTTCAACATATTTACTGACACTCAGTATAATTCCAAAGAAGGCACAAGTAAAAACTAAAGACGTCCCTCCCATACTCAACATTGGCAAAGTCAAACCTGTCACAGGTACTAAATCCACCGCTACCGCCATATTGGCAAGCGCCTGTGTCACCAAATTCAAACTCAATCCAATCGCTACCATCATTCCAAATGCTTTGGCAGGGTCTTTTGAAACCATCGCCGTTACACGGAAAAATAGCAACACATACAAGGATAATGTTACAAATCCGCCAACCAAACCATACTCTTCCATAATGATGGCATAGACGTAATCGGCGTATCCCGCTGGAAGAAAATTCCGTTGAATGCTATTCCCTGGTCCCATTCCAAAAATTTCACCGTTTGCAATGGCAATTTTGGCTTGTTCTACTTGAAAAATATCCGTACTCTCTGCAAAAAACTGTTGCAATCGCGCAATCCAAGTTTCCAAACGAACCAACTCCGGAAATATCTTTAACTGTGCTAGCGTCACTAAAAATGTGAATAGTACAACCCATAAAAATCCCAATAAAACGATATATTTCATAGATACTCGCCCGACAAACATCATCACCAAACAAGTTCCTAATAATATCATAGAAGTGCTCAAATCAGCTGGTGCAATTAATCCACAAACTATCAAAACAGGAACGATAATTGGCAAAAATGCCTTATTAAAATCCTTGATGTAATCTTTGTGTCGGGTGATTTCTCTGGCAACATGAAGCACTAAAGCCAGTTTTGCCAAATCAGAAGTTTGAAACGTCATCCCAAGATATGGCACAGCTATCCAACGTTTTGCATCATTCAGTTCCACTCCAAATGCCAGCGTATAAACCAACAATGGAACCGTTATCAACATCAACCAAGGCGCCACCAATTTGTACTTTTCGTAATGCACCAAATAGGTGATATACGTCACGAATAATCCAATGCCTAAGTAGGTCAATTGCTTCATCAAATACGACTCCGTATTTCCCGCCAGCCGCGCGTGTGCCATTGCACTCGTCGAACTATATACTATCAACAAGCTGAATATCGCCAGCATCGCCACTATCATCCAGATAGTGCGATCGCCTCTTAATTCTGCGTATATTCTTGCTCCTAAACTCATTCGATTGACTCGATTTTTTTGATTATTTCGGTTAACTCGATTTTG
>CAYUNA010000058.1:2894-12835 GCA_964445895.1 uncultured Saprospiraceae bacterium
CTAAACTCATTCGATTGACTCGATTTTTTTGATTATTTCGGTTAACTCGATTTTGGGTTAAATAGTTTTACTTTGTCTTTCAATGATTATTTGGTCGAGGCTTTTATCAATAACACAAACAGGAACAGGAAAATTCTCTGCATTTAATTCTTCTTTAGTAAAAGGCTCTAAAGTTCTCTGCGCTTCAAATGGTTCTCCCAAGAATTCTATAGAAAGTATTGATTTTTTCCCTTTATCAATCACCATTTTAAATTCTGTATTTGGAAACATTTCAAACTCGTTTTGGTAAAAAATACCATCTTCAACAAAAAGTACTTTCAAATCATCTACTTCTATAAAAAATGATACTTCATAATTTTCTGAAGGAAGTATCATTGCTGCTTTTCTGCAAGTACAATGAATTTCTTTCACTTTTTCACTAATCGCATCGTCCTTCTCCCATTCTGGATTATCAAAGAATTTTCTATAAATAATTTTAGTCAAGTAAAATGTAAATGGTATAAAAACAATCATAATGAACAACCATTCTACAACATCATAACTCAAAAATGCGAGAAAGAAAAAGCACAAAAAAAATGAGCTAATCATAAACCAAATCCAGAGTTTGTCCCAGAAAATTTGAGAAGCACTTGGTTTAGCAATCTTAAACATTGCAATCTCCTCCTCGTTAGGTTGTCTATATTTTATTTCAATCATCCATCAGCTCTTTAACTGATTTTTTAAACAACTCCCCCCTCTCCTTATAATTCCTAAACAAATCAAAACTCGCACAAGCCGGACTCAACAACACCACGTCCCCCGCTTCCGCATAAATCGTCGCCCGTGCCACCGCTTCCTCTGCGCTCGTTGTCTCTTCAATAATTTTTAGCAGCGGCGAATAGGTCTCCAACAACTTCGCATTATCAACGCCCAAACAAATCAAGGCTTTCACTTTTTTTTCCACCAATTCTACCAAAGGGCTGTAATCATTCCCTTTATCCACGCCGCCAGCAATCCAAATAATCGGCTTATCCATCGCACGTAAGGCTTGCAAGACCGAATCCACATTGGTCGCTTTGCTATCGTTGATGTAGTCCACGTCATTGATAGTTGCTACCAATTCCAGTCGATGGGGGTCGTTGACAAAAGTATTCAAGGCTACTTGAATGACTTCGTCGGATACGCCCAATCGCTTGGCTGCTTTGATGGCACAAGTTGCGTTGAAAAAATTATGCGGCCCACGTAGGCTGCATTCCATCATGTCAAATTTTGAATTATCTACTTCCAAAAATATTTTGTTATTAAATAAATCACTTACAGGTATTTCACTCATTTTCAGTGAGTTATTTGCCATAAATTCGTTAATAGCATCATTGTTCTTGTTGTAAATTAAACAATCTTGCGCATTCTGGTTCATAGCAATCCTAAATTTTGACGCAACGTAGTTATCCATTTTGTAGTCATATCTATCCAGATGGTCTGGTGTGATATTGAGCAAAATGGCTACATCGGGACGAAAATCAACGATGCCGTCGAGTTGGAAACTGCTTAATTCCAACACGAAATAGTCGAATGTATGTTCTGAAATATTACGGGCAAAACTCTTACCGACATTCCCTCCTATGCCGACGTTCAGCTTTGCTGTGTCTAAAATGTGATAGGTCAAATTAGTAGTAGTCGTTTTCCCGTTACTTCCTGTGATGCCAATGATAGTGGCGTCCGTGTGTCTACTCGCAAATTCAATTTCCGAGATGACTGGAATCCCCTGTTTAAGTATGTTCTGAATAATAGAGATGTGGTCGGGTATGCCCGGACTTTTAATCACCTCACTGGCTGCCAAGATTGTTTTCAAAGTATGTCCGCTTTCCTCGTATGGAATAGCATTTGTTCTTAAAGTGTGTGTGTGTTCTTTACTTATTTTTCCATTGTCGGATACGAAAATTTCGTAGCCTAATTTTTTTGCTAATAATGCTGCCCCGATTCCGCTTTCGCCGCCTCCTAAAATAGCGATTTTTTTCGGTTTTTCCATTCTTTTGGAATTATCTGATTTTCAAAGTAAGTATCGTAAAAACCGCAAGTAATATCCCTACAATCCAAAACCGCGTCACCAACTTCGGCTCCGGCATCCCCAATTTTTGATAATGATGATGCAGGGGCGACATTTTAAAAATTCGCCTGCCTTCGCCATATTTCCGTTTGGTATATTTAAAATAAGATACCTGCAAAACAACGGAAAGATTTTCTACCAAAAATATGCCGCACAAAATCGGAATAAACAACTCTTTTCTTAATAAAATAGCCATCGCACCAATGATTCCTCCTAATGTCAAACTCCCCGTATCGCCCATAAAAACCTGCGCTGGATAGGAATTGTACCATAAAAATCCAATGCAAGCTCCTAAGAAACAAGCCGCAAAAATCACCAATTCGCTCGACCCTGGAATGTTCAAAACGCCGAGATAACCAGAGGCTACGACATTGCCAGAAACATAGGCAAAAACCCCAAGTGTCACCCCAATAATTGCGGAAACACCCGTTGCCAAACCGTCAATTCCATCCGTTAAATTCGCGGCATTCGATACCGAAGTCACCAAAAAGATAACCCAGGGAACGAACAAAACCCAAACAAATTTGGATGCATTGTCGCCTAAAAACCAGAGAAAAGAACTGTACGAAAAATCGCTATCTTTCAAAAATGGAACATTGGTCAACGTTGTTTTAACGTGCGCTATTTCAATCGTTTCGCCACTTTTGGTCGAAACATCTTTTCTTTTTACTATTTCATAATTATTCAATTCTGCCGTTTCTGCATCCATTCTCACTACGACATCATCACTAATCAGCATCGTCATCGCCACAATCAAACCTAAAACAACTTGCCCCAAGATTTTAAACATCCCATGCAAGCCTTTTTTATTCTTCCGAAAAACTTTAATGTAATCATCGGCAAACCCAATCATTCCCATCCAGGTCGTCGATAAAATCATCAACAAGATGTAAACATTGGTCAAATCTGCCACGAGTAAGCACGGCAACAAAATTGCCATGATAATAATCACACCACCCATTGTTGGCGTGCCTTCTTTCTCTTTTTGACCTTCTAACCCAAGGTCACGAATCGTCTCTCCTACTTGCTGGTTTCGCAAAAACTTAATGATGCGACCTCCAAATAACATGCTGATTATCAATGAAATAATAATCGCTACACCCGCTCGAAATGTGATAAAATTCCACAGTTCTGCACCGGGGGTTTGGTAAGTTTTCTCCAGCCACTGAAAAAGATGGTATAGCATTGTTTTTCTGTTTTGTCATTTTGAGCGAAGCCGAAAGATCTGGTGTTATTGTCATTCCAGATTCCTCGGCTTCGCTCGGAATGACAAGAGAAAAAAATCGCAGCTAAACAGCAAAGTTGAATAATCATCTTCTTCACTATTTTAGCTGCAATTGAACTCTTTGGTAATTGGTAAAATCCAGGTCCCTCCCGATTTTACCACAAAGAGCATTAAAAGTAAGTAGGAAACGATTTTAAATCTTTATGGCCGACAGTAATCGGCACACGGCACACGGAAGTGCCAGTTTTTTTTGGTTTTATTTTTTAGAATTAAATACTTCCTACTTTTAAAAATCAAAATCTGCATTCGATAAATTGCTCTTGCGCTACCGTGAGCCGTGAGTCGTGAGCCGTAAACCGTCCCTCAACTCCTCCTTATCATCAAAATGCTTCCGTTCCCCTTTAGTCTCCTGATATTTCTCGTGTCCTTTTCCAGCAATCAAAATAATATCGCCACTTTGGGCAATGGTGCAAGCGGTTTTTATCGCTTGTTTTCGATTGATGATAGACAATACATTTCTCACATTGTATGGTGGAATACCCGCTTCCATCTCCTCAATAATCGCTTCGGGGTCTTCTGAACGTGGATTGTCGCTCGTCAAAATGATTTGGTCGCTATAATCGCAAGCAACTTTTGCCATTTTGGGACGTTTTGCACGGTCGCGGTCGCCACCGCAGCCAACTACCGTAATGATTTGTCCATTGCCTTCCCGCAATTTATGGATGGTCATTAAGACCTTTTCCAATGCGTCGGGCGTATGGGCATAATCAACAATTCCGATGATTTTAGTGGCTTGGTTTTGTAGATAGTCAAATCGCCCTTCGGCAGCTTTCAGACTACTTAAAGCGACAAGAACCTCTGATTTATCTTGTTCTAATAATATTGCTGTCGCAAAAGTCGAAAGCAAATTATAGGCATTAAAAGTTCCAATCAACCGACCAAAAAACTCTTCACCCGCCATTTCTAAATGCAAACCCGTTAGGCTGTTGTCCAGAATTTTAGCTTTAAAATCAGCCATTGAGCGAATGCTGTAAGTCTGTTTTTTAGCATGGGTATTTTGCAACATTACCATACCACGTTTGTCATCAATGTTGGTTAATGCAAATGCTGTTTTAGGCAAATTGTCAAAGAACTCCTTTTTGGCGTAGATGTATTCTTTAAATGTTTTATGATAATCCAAATGGTCATGGGAAATGTTGGTAAAAACACCACCCGCGAACGTCAAACCCGCAATTCGTTTTTGGTGAATAGCGTGTGAACTAACCTCCATAAACGCAAAATCGCAACCCGATTCAACCATATTTTGTATCAGTAAGTTGATAGTCACCGCATCTGGTGTAGTATGCGTTGCATCGAGTTTTTTTCGTCCTATTTTATTTTCTATCGTCGAAAGTAAGCCAACTTTATAGCCCAACTTCGTAAATAAATCATATAAAAGGGTCACCGTCGTACTCTTTCCATTCGTGCCTGTCACGCCCACCAACTTCAGTTTTTTTGAAGGATGGTCATAAAAATTGGCTGCCATTTGCCCCAGGGCTTCAGAACTATCCGCCACAACGACGTAGGTAACATTGTCAATCAATTCCGACGGTAATTCCTCGCAAACTACCGATTTCGCTCCGTTTTCAATCGCTTTATTTATGTAGAGATGACCGTCTGTGATGGTGCCTCTTGTGGCAACAAAACAGCTTCCCGTGGTCACTTTTCTACTGTCAAATTGCAAATCAGTCACGGGAACGCTAACGTCCCCGTGCTGCGATTGCATCGTAAAATTTCTTAGTATGTTGTTTAATGCTTCCAAAAAAATAAGCTCTTTTCGTGATGTCTTTGAGCAGTTTTAAAACTATAGTGAATCAAAATGTTAAGGGGATTTTTTCAATTAACAATGAGTCATGTTCAATTAGCAATTGTTCATTGCACGTTGCTCATTGTTAATTGAATTTCACCCCAATCGTATCCAAATTGTCTGACCGTGAACCTTCGTTCCGACCTTTATAGATTGCTGTTTCACTCGTCCGTATCCCTTAATTTTCACCTGCAATCCTAAGTTTTCTAAGATATAAATCGCATCTCGTAACCCCATGCCAACGACATTAGGTACTCGATTTTCTTTAATCGTTCTTTTCAATAGTTTCAACGAATCGCTTTCCGTTGCTCGAATCACCGCCCACTTGCTTGGTGTCGTATTTTCAAACGGCAAGTCTAAATAACTCAACACCGTCTGCATATCCTGTCGATGTCCGACGTCATAATCGGGCAGTTGTTTTTTTGTCAAAAGGGGTTTTGGGTGGTCATTTAAAGTCGCGTATAATTCGATATCGTTGTCCATTATTTTGTCAGCGATTTCTCTAAAAACAGGCAAAGCGACTGTTCCACCATAATAATTGCCTTTCGGCGAATTCAACAAAACAATGCAAGAATACTTTGGATTATTTGCTGGAAAATATCCTGCAAATGATGCTTGGTGTCCTTCTACGCGTCGTCTGTTTTTAATTTTTTTATATCCTAATTGCGTCGTTCCCGTCTTTCCGGCAAACCGATAACTATCAGTTTTATACTTTTTTGCTGTTCCGTTTTCAACAACGGCTTCAAGCAAAATTTGCGCATTTCTAATCGTTTTTTTAGAAGCAATTCGTCCTCTTCCAATTTGTTTTACTGGAAATTTTTCGACCTGCTCACCAAATTCTTCTACTTTTGAGACCAAATAAGGTTTCATCATAATGCCATCATTCGCCACTGCATTGTAAAAACTCAACAATTGTAACGGCGTACAAGTAACCTCATAACCAATTGACATCCAGGGAATTGTCGTTCCACTCCATTCGTCTTCATCGTTCCACGCTCGTTTGATATATGGTTTTGGTTCTCCTTGAATTTCAATCCCCGTCCGTGTATTCAAATGGAATTTCTTCAAATTCGCAAGATACTTGTCCTCTTTACCACTTTCCGCATAATATTTTTGCATCAACTTGGCGATACCAACATTCGATGAAATTTCAAATGCTCGCTGCACCGTCGTAGTATCCAAAGAATGATTGTAAGAATCAGCCATTCGCTCTTCATAAAAATTCGTTACACCAGAATCCAACTCTACCAAATCGTTCAAATCAACGTAACCATCTTCCATCAGCGACATAATCGACGCCAATTTGTAAGTAGAACCTGGCTCGGTTGCGGACCCTATCGCGTTATTATAAACTTCATCATAATCGCCAGTGTCAATGCCACCTTGTGGATTCCATTCACCGAGATTAGCAATCGCGCGAATCGCTCCTGTTTCAACTTCCATCACGATAGCGACACCAAATTTTGGTTTGTGCTGCTTTACTGCTTTATACAAAGCATTCTCAACGATGTCTTGCAAATTCACATCTAAAGTCGTCCGCAAATCCTTCCCACTTTCGGGCTGAATTGTCGAGAGGTCTTCTACTGGAATCCAATTGCCTCCAGAAACTTTGTACATCAATACTTTGTCCTGACCACCCTGCAAGGTTTTATTAAAACTACCTTCCAAACCAACCATAATTGTATCGCCGTCCAATACTTTGGAATAACCAATCGTCCGACGTGCCAACATATTGAATGGGCGACGACGTTCGTAATTTCGTTGAGCGATAAAGCCCCCTTTGTATTGCCCCAAGTTGAAGAGAGGGAAACTGCCAATCAACTCCTTTTGCGCTAACGTTGCGTTTTTCACAATTGGAATATACTGCGAACCTTCTGCTCGTTTTTGTAAAACATAATCCCGCCAACCGCCAGGGGTCAAATCAGGGTTTACGTAAGTCGCAATCATCATCGCTAAACTATCAATATTTTCCTCAAAATCCTTCTGACTCATTGCGGAAGAATTCGGGTCAAACGCTATGTCAAAGAACGGAAGTGAAGTCGCCATCAGGCTACCATTTTCACTTAAAATATTGCCTCGTTCGCCTTCTACGATACGAAATTGTCGGTAATCGTCATTGCCCTTATCTCGCCATTTCGTTCCTTCTGTTACCGAAATTTTAAATGCTTTAAAAAAAATGACTGCTGCCAAGATGACTATCCCAGCAAGCACCGTATATACTCTTATTAGTACTTCATTCTTTATCGTCATTTAAAAAACACAGTTAACGGCACACGATTCACGGCGCACGGGGATTTCAACTATTCCTCCACTATTACCTTTTTCAAGCCCTTGGCTGTTTTGCGCAATCCCATATCTTTTACATTCTCACCGATTTGTGACAACTTGGTTTCGTACATTATTTCAGAACTTATCTCGTTGTACTGTCGGCTGTAATCTTTAATTTCTTTTTGCAAACTTTGAATTTGCCGAACTTTTTTCTCTGCATAATGCGCATTCGCGATGTAGAGAATAGTCAAAAATCCCAGAAATAACACAAAAGGAAAGTTCTTGAAGATTAGCTGCGCGCTAATGCTTCCCAAACTGGTAAAACCACTGAAAGAAGAACTTATTTTTGCCACTTTTTTCTAATTGTTAG
Organism: uncultured Saprospiraceae bacterium; assembly: GCA_964445895.1. Classification (GTDB taxonomy): domain Bacteria; phylum Bacteroidota; class Bacteroidia; order Chitinophagales; family Saprospiraceae; genus CAYUNA01. The sequence goes on from CAYUNA010000058.1 coordinate 10,690, forward strand.
TGGTGAGTGATGAGTGGTAAGTGGCACTAACCACTAACCTCTAATCACTAACCTCTGTTTAGTTCCGCTATTCTCAACTTTGCACTACGACTGCGAGGATTGCGTTTGATTTCTTCCGCGCTTGGAAGAATCGGTTTTTTATTAATTAATTTAAACGGGCGGTCAATTTTTCCAAAATCATCCTTTATCACTTCTCCTCTGACATTACCTGTTTTTAAAAAATTCTTGACCAAACGATCTTCGAGGCTATGATAAGTCTCAATGACCAATCGTCCGCCAGGTTTTAAGATTTCCAAACTGGTTTCCAAAAAGGTTTCCAGTGCGCCCATTTCATCATTCAATTCAATGCGCAGCGCTTGAAAAACTTGCGCCAAATATCGCCCACGATTGCCACGCACCAATGGACCTAAAATGGTTAGAAAATCATTGATGGTCTTGATTTTACGAACGCTACGTTCTTCGACGATGGCTTCTGCCAAAGTTTTAGAATTTCGCACTTCGCCGTATTTGCTAAACACGTTTTGCAACTCACCTATATTATAGGTATTCAAAATATCGCTGGCTTTTCGCTCGTCTTGCTGGTTCATCCGCATGTCCAAATCGGCATCATAGCGAAAGGAAAAACCTCTTTCGGCTTCATCCAATTGATGGGAACTAACGCCCAAGTCTCCTAAAATCCCATCTACCTTTCTCACCCCATGCAATTTTAGGAACTGCTTCATGTACCGAAAATTATGATGATTGAAAGTAAATCGCTCATCGTCCGGTATATTTGGAATGGCATCTTCATCTTGGTCAAAACCATAAAGATGTCCATCTTTTAATTCTTTCAAAATCAAGCGACTATGTCCGCCGCCACCAAAAGTCGCATCCACATAAATGCCGTTGGGCTGGATATTTAGTCCTTCGATACATTCTGGTCCCATGACGGGATTGTGGTATTCCATTTTGATTGACTCGATTTTTTTGATTATTTCGATTAACTCGATTTTAAACCAAGCAATAGAATTTATTCTTTATTACGATGCTGTCGGCATGCCTCCTTGTTCTCCGCCCATCACATCTTCTGCCAATGCAGACATATCGACATCTTCGTCCATAATTTCATAATACGTTTCTGCATCCCAAATTTCAACACGGTCGCCAGTTGCGTTCAAAACAACGCTTCCAGTAATGTTGGCGTATTCCAGAAGTTGGGTCGGAAAATTGATTCTATCAGAGCCACCGAGCGTCATCCAAGTTGCGCCTCGAAGGAAAAGTCGTTTAAATTTCCGATTTTTTTCAACAAATTGATTCAATTTATTAATTTCTTCCGTAACTTCACCCCAAACTTTTTCGGGATACAACACGAGGTACTTTTTGTATCCTCGATTGACGACAAATTTATGCGCCCCAAAATCTTCTAATTGCTTAAGCAAAGCCGAGGGAAGTCTCACTCGACCCTTCGAATCCACCTTACATGGATATTCGCCTAAGATTTGATTTTGCATAAATTTTTCTCGATAAAACCAGTAAATACAGTGCAGTTAAGCTTAATAAAAAATAAGTGGAGGGTGTTGACAAGTGGAAAAAAATTCCCATTAGCCATTTTTTCCTTTTTCCTCAATTTGAAGTTTAACTTGCTATTACTGACGCTAAAAATTCGATTTCTTGGTCAAAAGTATAAAACTTTGCCACAACTTGCCACTTTTTGCCACTTTTTTTGCAAAAAATTTTCCACATTTCTTTGTCCTTACATGAAATGCACATTTTGGGGCACAAACGACTGTTCAAAAAAGGGCTTATATTCATCATTACGCTTTAATCTTTATTGTAATATAAAACAAAAATGAGGATTATAGATTTATCAAAATCAAGTTAATAAGATAAAATGAAGACTTGATAAAATGAGCTATTTTTGAAGATAAATTTGATGTTCCTTTTATATAAGGATTGATTTTTAACAAAATACTCCCTATCCTGTGTTATTTATACCACTAATTTTTACGTTTATCCATTTTTCTTAAAATTTTAAATCCAAACATTGTAAAAAACAGTTATTTTATATTTTTTTGCACCCATATAAGTACTCAGGTCGTTTTTAATTACTATTTGGGAATTTTAGAGAAGAGAAAAAGGCACGATTAGTTACAATATTTAAACGTAA
>CAYUNA010000059.1:0-8014 GCA_964445895.1 uncultured Saprospiraceae bacterium
TTTTTTAAGGGAGCAAAACGGTTTGCAAAAACCTTTTTGCTCCCTTAACACCCCCCGCCCCGCGCCTGCGGCGCGGGGGAGTGCGTTTTTAGAAGTTTACTTTACACTGTACTTTACAGCTTTAGAGACATTATTTCACTAAGGTGACATCGCCAGAGAATACCTTGGTATTTCCGTTAATAAATTCAGCTTCTATTCTGTAGACAAAAACCTGTGGTGACAACGTTCTTCCATTGAAAGTACCGTCCCAACCCGCTTCGGGGTCGTTGGGCATAATGTCTGATGTTTCAAAAACTAAGTCGCCCCATCGGTTGAATATTTCGATAGAAGAAATATTTTGAATGACACCTTCAACTGCCTGTGGATAGAAAAATTGATTTCGATTATCACCATTTGGCGAGAAGATATTTGGCATAAATAAATCTACGTTTTGATTAACAAAAATGGTCAAATCATCATCTGCAATACAGCCGTTTTCATCAACAACTTGTACATTATAATTCATGGTCATCATCGGTGTCACGGTTTGTTCGTAACAGTTGATGCAAAGAGTATCGTTGGCTTCCCAGATAATGGTGTCGATGGCAAGAGGTCCGATATTTACAACTGCTTCAATATCTGCTTCATCTCCTAAATTAATGAAAATGTCTTCCCCCAAATCAACCATTAAGTCGTAGCCGTCTTCAAGTGTTGCTACTTCAGAATAAGTACAACCTCCTGGACTTTGTACAGTAATTTCGTAGTCACCTGCCGTCAATGAATTGAAGATAGGTGAAGCAGAAAATCCTCCTCCGTCGATAGCGTAAACAAACGGGCCGATGCCTCCTTGAATGCTGTCAACGAAAATGAGCCCATTCTCGTCGCCTTCACAATCCGGGAGGTCAAAACTAAGTCCCATGCCAGTTGGCGTTTCTACGTTTTCAGAAACAACCACAAAGTTTTCCGATGTGCAACCATTCTCAGAATCTGTCACTACAATTCTATAGATACCTGATTCAGAAACAGTCGGCGTCAAAGTTGTTTCACCATTAATCGTTTGACCATTATCGGCATTCCAAAAGTAAGTGAAATTTGGACCCTGATCAGATTCAGAACCATCTAAAATAACTGTTGGGTCAAGACAATCCAAAGCAATGTCTGATCCAGCGACCGCTTCTGGTGCTGTCAGATTCTGGGTAACTTCTATGGTGATTTCATTGAAGCATTCGGAATCGGTGTCCGTAATCGTCAGGGTGTAAAAACCAATTTCAGAAACTGTTTCTACTAAATTGTTACCAACCAAATTACCCGCAGCATCAACCCATTCGTAGATAATCGTTGCACCTGTTTGCGAGCCTGACCCATCTAAATCTACTTCTAAAACATCACAAGTTAAAACACCTGAAACCTGAGCCACAGTCAATGGAAATACTGTTAAATCATCGACAATAACTGTCTCTGAACTTACACAGCCATTTGTAGTATTGGTGACTTGCAAAGTGTAAATCCCTTCCGAATCAACGGTTAAAATTGAATTGATTTCGCCTGCAATCGGGTTCATGTTTTCATCCAACCATTGATAAGTAAACTCTGGACCAGCCGACGAATTGCTACCATCAATATCTAAAGTCGTATTGCTACAATCAATCGGCACAACTACTGCAATATCAGCAATCGGCATATCTACATCTTCCGTAACTGTGACCATATCAGTTGCAGTACAATTGCTTGTTATGTTCGTTACCGTCAGGACGTAATCACCGGCTTGAGTGACTTGTGGCGATTGTTGGTTCATATTGGCAGCGGTGATACCTGGTCCTGTCCATGAGTAATTCACATTGGCAGAAGAACCACTTCCGTCTAAGGTAACGGCTTGAATCAAACAAGTTATTTCCATGTCTGCGCCAGCATCAGCCGTTGGCATGACCGCATTTTGGGTAACGATTACGGTGTCTAAATCTGTACAGCCTGCGATGTCTTCGGTGACTTCCAAAATGTACGTTCCGCCACTGTTAATCTCAATTGTTGAAATGTCGTTTGCGCCAACAATCGTGCCGTCCATCGTTGTCCAGTTATAAGTCAAATTGTTACCCATTGAGCCACTACCGTCTAACATTGCGGTTGGATTATCACAATCTAATGTGACATCCGCGCCTGCGTTCGCTGTTGGTAAATCAGCCACAACAACTTCTACACTCGTCATTCCGATGCAGTTGCCCAACGTTGCCACTAAGGTGACTGTGCCTGCTGTTGAAACAGCCGTTTCGTTAGTTAAAGAACCTGTTGACCATTCAAAATCATAACCTGCATTTGCCGGGTCTGCGGTCAATAAAGTTGTTGTGCCGTCGCAAATGGTTAAGTTTCCTAAAATATTTACAGTTAATGTTCCACTTTCAATGATAGTTGCTACTGTTGAACCAACACAGCCATTAGCATCTTCGACAACTACGGTATAATCGCCTGCGGGCAAACCTGTGAAAACGTTATCGTCCACTTGGTCAATCATATTTACCGTGTAAGTCAGCGGAGGTGTTCCGCCCATTGTATTAACGGTCAATGTTCCGTCTGCTGTACCACATGAAGCATCGGTTGCGTCTATACTTGTAATTTCTGGTGCGCCGTCATTGCTTACTGCAACTACTCCGGTAACTGTACAATTATCGTCCATTACTGCGTAATCATAACCGCCTGCAGCCAGACCAGTAAAAATATTACTGACCTGAAAATTCATTCCGCCATCAATGGAATACATCAATGTTCCGTTGCCACCTGTTGCTAAAATGGTTATTCCTCCATCTGTATTTCCACAAGACGCATTTAAAACAACCACATCATCAACGACTGGTGCAGCCAAGTCGTTGATGGTAAACATTTGCATCGCTTCACAATCATTGGCGTCCGTTACCGTGACGGTGTAGTTGCCTGGTTGTAAATTATCAAAGGTATTTTCTGCTTGTTGAATACCATTAATAGTGTAAGAATATGGCATCATTCCACCAGAAACGGTCACAACTGCTGTTCCGTTATTTTCATCACAAGTCGAGCCTGTGACAGTAACATCGTCAATGGTCGCGCCGCCATTTTCATCAACAGTGACCATTTCAGAAATCATACAACCTGCTGCATCTGTTACTGTAATGGTATGCATTCCTCCCGTTACGCCTGTGAAAACGTTATTTGCGGAAGCTGTGCCATTGTCTAATTGATATAACAAAGGTGCAACACCGCCCGTTGCCGTCACGGTAATTGTGCCTGTTGCCATACCACAGTCGGCGTTGGTTGTTGTAATGTCGTCAATCGTTGGGCATTCACCTTCGTTAATCGTTGCTGAACTCGCGGCCATACAGCCGTTGGCATCAGTGATGGTAAATGGATAATTGCCTGCTGCCAAACCTGTGAACGTTGCCATTGAAGCGTCGTTCATCATTTGACCATTTGCCTCAAATGTGTATGGTGGTGTGCCTCCAGTTGCCGTTACCGTAAATGAGCCGTCTGCGTTGCCATTCGTCGCATCCATTACGGAAACGTTGTCAATCATTGGACCATTTAAGTCATCAATTGTTGCGCTACCAATAACCGTACAGCCGTTGGCATCCATAATATTAATGGTATAAATGCCAGCACCTAAGCCCGTAAATGTTGCCGTCGCAGGGTCAGTCATTATATTTCCATTAATGTCAAAAGTATAAGGTGCAACGCCCCCGGAAACAGTAATCGTAACCGAGCCATCCATATTACCACAAGTCGCATCTACCTCCATAATATTGTCAATTATCGGTGCGTCATCTTCGTTGACGGTAACGGTAGGATTGGTTTCGGTACAACCATTTGCATCAGAGACGATTGGGTCGTAATTTCCTCCACTTACGTTGAAAATATTACCTGCCTGGAAGGTGACGCCGTCGTCGATAGAATACATCAACGGGGCAAGACCGCCGTTTGCTGAAATGGTAATCGTGCCGTCTGCGTTGCCACAAGAAGCATTGGTGGTATTTACATTAGTAATTATTGGTGCACCGTCGTCCATGATTTCTGCTGTAGCATTAACCTCGCAACCATTATCATCAATAACTTGAATATCATAATTGCCTGCTGACATATTGTTGAAAACGTTGTTATTGTCTACAGAAGGCATTCCATTTACTAAATAAGTCAACGGTGCTGCGCCGCCCATTGCATTAATTGTAATGCTGCCATCGTCATTGCCGCAGTTGACATCTGTTGTCATAATATCATTGATAACCGGTGCGTCTAAGTTTTGAATGGAAGCAAGGTCTGCTATTTCACAACCTAAGGCATCTTGCACAACGATGTCGTAATTTCCAGCAGGTAAGTTGCTGAAAACATTGCTCGCCTGAAAATTCATTCCACCATCATTGGAGTACATCAGACCACCTGTTCCGCCCATTGCGGTAATGGTAATTGAACCATCAGCTTGTCCACAGTTGGCATCCATAGTTGAAATATCGGTAATGCTTGGTGCGCCCAAATTCATAATCGTTGCCAAGCCAGTTACCTGACAACCTGCCGCGTCTTGTATTACAATGTTATAATCATCTGCTAATAAGTTGTTGAAAATATTATTGTTTTCAAAAGTTACGCCACCATCTATAGAATACATCAATGGAGTAGCCCCGCCGCTGGCTTCAATCGTAATTGTGCCATCTGCGTTGCCACAAGTCGCATTCATTACGATAATATCGTCAATGACTGGACAGCCGCCTTCATTAACGGTTGCTGTACCAGTTGCCGTACACCCGTTCGCGTCAGTAACAGTAACTGGGTATGTTCCCGCACCAATTCCATTGAAGGTCACCATGTCGTTGGTGGTCATATCGGTGGCGTTGACATTTACCGTATAAGGTGGCAATCCACCGGAGATTGTTATAGCAATTGAACCATCATTATTACCGTTGGTTGCATCCGTTACGGTTACATTGTCGATGCTTGGGCCATTTGCGTCGTTGATAGTTGTTGTTCCATCAATCATACAGCCGTCAGCATCAGTTACTGTCCACGGGTAAACGCCTGCTGGTAGGTTTTCAAACAAGCCATTATCTGTTTGCGTAAGTGCACCACAAGTGAAGGTATATGGAGCATTTCCACCCGAAACCATAATGTTTTTAGAACCATCTGCTTGTCCACAACTGGCGTCCAGTACGATTATGTCATTTAACATTACGCCTGAAATATCTATAATTTCTGCACTGCTACTTGCACCACAACCATTAGCATCCACTACTTCAATTCCATAATCGCCTGCTGGCAAATCATCAAAAATAATGGTCTCTGTCGTTTGTAAAGTTTCACCATTGACAGTAACATTGTAAGGTGTTGCACCACCAGAAATAGTTACGGTAATTGTACCATTTGACATTCCACAATTTGCATCTGTTGCTATTGCCGAGTCAATGGTTGGTCCATCTGCGTCATTGATACTAGCGTTACCCGTTGCGGTACAGCCATTGGCATCCGTAACTGTTACAGGGTATGAACCCGCCATCAAACCAGTGAATGTGCCATTGTCAACTTGAATAGTTCCATTGCATTCGAACGTATAAGGTGCAGTGCCGCCAGAGACAACGATGGTTTTGGAACCGTCTGCTTGTCCACAAGTTGCATCTATGGTCGTAATGTCGTCAATCTGAACACCTGAAATGTCGTCGATAGTTGCGGAAAGGGTCGCGGTGCAACCGTTGGCATCAGTGACGATTGGATTGTAAGTGCCTGCCAATAAACCTGTGAAAATATTGTTTGCTTGCGTCGTCATACCTACCGTGTACATAAATGGTGGTAAGCCATCTGTTGGATTCGCGTTGATGGTCAAAGTACCGTTTGGCATTCCACAGTTGGCATCTCCTTCGACTACGTTGTCGATAGTTGGGCCGTCTGCGTCATTGATGGTCGCTGAACCCGTTGCGGTACATCCATCATTGTCTGTTACGGTCACCACATAATTTCCAGCTATCATTCCTGTGAAAACGCCATTGTCAACTTGTATTATGCCATTGCATTCAAAAGTATAAGGCGCATTTCCACCAGAAACAATGATTGTTTTAGAACCATCTGCTTGACCACAGCTTGCATCGGTCGTCATAATGTCATCAATTTGAACACCTGGAATATTGCCAACTGTTGCGGAAGTAGTCGTCTCACAACCACTTGCGTCAACCACTGAGATTGGGTAAATACCCGACATCAAGCCTGTAAATAACGGGTCGGTTTGAGTGACGCCATTTGCAGTAATCATATATGGAGGCATTCCACCAGAAACATTGACGGTGAATTGCCCCGTTGGCATTCCGCAAGTCGCATCCGTTATGTCCACTCCGTCGATGGTTGCGCCACCTGCATCGTTGATACTGGCAGTTCCCATAACCGTACAGCCGTTGGCATCTGTGACAATTACGTCATAGTTGCCGGAAGCCAAGCTAGTGTATTGATTGTTTGGGTCGTTTTGAATCGTTCCATCCAAGCTATAAGAGTAAGGTGGAGTGCCGCCCGTAGCGTTGATGGTTGCGGAACCATCTGCTTGACCACAGTTAGCATCCACGGTCATGATATTATCAATTACTGGTGCTTCTGAACCACCGATGGTTGTTGTACCCGTTGCAGTACAGCCGTTATCGTCTGTAATGGTAACGTTGTAGTTGCCTTCCGCCAAATCAGTGAAAACGTTATTGTCAATTTGATTAATACCATTTAATGTATAGGTAATTGGAGTTGAGCCACCTGTAATATTAATAGTCGCTGTTCCGTCGTCGATTCCACAAGCTGCGTCTACAATAACAATATCATCTAAAGTGATACCACCGACATCGTCTATTGTGACGTTTTGCGTTGCGGTACAACTATTGTCGTCGGTTACGGTCAGGATGTAGTTACCAGCAGCGACACCATTAAACGTGCCATTGTCAGTTTGATTGATGTTATTAAAATTGAAATTAATAGGTGCTGGTCCACCAGAAACAGAAACTGTAATTGAGCCGTCATTTTGTCCACAATTAGCATCCGTAATGGCAACATCGTCAATTGCAATACCTGGAATATCGTTAATGGTTGCATTTCCAGTAACGGAACAGCCATTGGCGTCAGTTACGAGAATGGTATATGCGCCTGCTGGTAAATTGGTATAAACGTTATTACCATTTTGAATATTAGAATTTACATCATAAGTATAAGGCGTTACTCCACCAGAAACATTGATGGTTAATGAGCCATTTGACATCATGCAATTAGCATCTACGCTGACTACATTGTCAATCATTGGAGAACCTGCATCGTCAATCGTTACTGAACTCGTTGCCATACATCCGTTTGCATCTTCGATAGTCACAGGGTATGTTCCAGCCATCAAACCATTAATTGTCAATGGGCTTGCACCAGAAACGTCCATCATATTTACCGTCAGAGTATAAGGTGCAGTACCGCTGGAAATAGCGACTTCGACGGAACCATCCGCTGCGCCACAAGTTGCATCTGTAGGTGTTACTGTGTCAATCATTGGACCGCCTGCATCCATAATGGTCACGTTGCCCGTTGCGGTACAGCCAGCTGCATCCGTTACCGTAATGGTATAAGCATTTGCCATTAAACCTGTAACCGTAACAGGACTTGCGCCCATTGCCATATTTCCACCACCTAAATCAACAGTATATGGTGCTGTTCCTCCAGAAATAGTAACTTCGACTGAACCATCTGAGTTGCCACAAGTAGAGTTCGTTGGTGTTGTCATATCAATCGTTGGTGCGCCGCTGTCGTTGATGGTAACGCTACCCGTAACCATACAGCCGTTCATATCTTCAACCTCAACCGGATAAGTTCCCATTGGTAAACCTGAAATGATTAATGGGCTTGAACCGGAAACGGTTACGCCGTTTACAGTTAAAGAGTAATCAATTACTCCACCAGAAATCACTACTTCGACTGAACCATTGTTCATTCCACAAGTTGCGTCGGTTGGTGTAATCATGTCAATCATTGGTCCACCTGCATCCATAATCGTAGCAGAACCAGTAGCGGTACATCCATTCAT
>CAYUNA010000059.1:8114-12813 GCA_964445895.1 uncultured Saprospiraceae bacterium
TCATTGATAATAAACGTTGTAGATGCAGTACAGCCAGTATCATCGGTGACATCAATCGAACCTGTACCAGAACTGATTCCTGTAAAAGTAAAGGGATCATTACCCATTTGAGTATCTGCACCCACTGTTACAGTATAAGGTGGTGTACCTCCATTTATTTCAAAAGTAACTTCGCCGTCTGCGTTTCCACAGTTAGCATCCATTGTCATGACATTGTTGATAGTTGGTGGTGTTCCAACATCAGCAATTGTTATCATTTCAGAACAAGTACAACCCGTTATATCATCGGTTGCAACTACAGTGTACATACCTGCCGATAAACCTGTATACAGACCTGTTGTTTGTGACATTCCGCCATCTAAAGTATAAGTGTAAGTCGTTCCATCAGAAGCAGAAACTTCTAGACTACCCATTCCATTGGTGCAAGTTTCATCCATTTGACTAACAATCATGCAAGTGATACCCATTACGTCAAAAGTGATGGAAGTATTTGTTTGGATGTTTCCACAATTGTCAGAAATGCCGCTGCATCCGTTGCCAATTTCTAAAGTATAAGTACCATCCTGATCCATTGGTGCGTCTACGGTGAAGGTGAAATTTTGTTCAAAAGGATTACCTGCGGCACAGCCAGAACCTGCCGTTACATCTGTCAATGCGTGATTTGAGCCATCAGGGAAAACGACATTGAAATCGCAAGGAGCAAAAGTGCTACAATCAATGGGTTCTGATAGTTCTACATCGAAAGTTGTTGCGCCACAGGTTACGGGGTCAGTAATGGAAGCAATCGTTGGTGGAGATTCATCAAAAACATCAGCAGTGGACAACGTTAAATCTAACGTAAAGCCTGTACTTGAACCACTAAAGTTGCTAATTAATAAGGCAAGTGTCTGTCCAGTAGTCACGGGAATCGCGCCATTAATCAATGTACCTGTTGCGTCTTGGTCGTTCAAACCAGGTATTGGACCTGCTCCTGTTGCTCCAGGAGATTGAGCATAACTACAACTTAATTGAGGACTTGCACCTGAGCCAATTCCTGCACAACCACCTGCTGTAATATCATATACTCCAAAATCATAATCGTCAGTACCATTCATTGGCGTAATCAAAAAGCTAAAATCACCATCGGAGTCTGCAGTTATGACAAACCAAATACTATTCAATTCATTGTCAAGTAAGCAGCTACCATTTGGAGCTTCGTTTGGATTGTTACCATCTCCAAGGAATCCGTCATTGTAAACATAAGTCCCTTGACAAACTGGAATTGCGCCAATACAATCTTGAATAGGCTGAGGAGGGTCACAAGTTGATACTTCCATATCAAAGCCATTACAGCTTGGCATTACTAATCCCGTACCAGGCGCACCCGTTAGTTCTACAGCGGAGAAGACAACGTAGTAAGTCGTTCCTGCGGTTAAATCTGTTAGAACGTTATCAGGAACACCATTTTCATCTACACCGAAGCCAACACAATTTGGATTAGCATCTGGACAACCATCATAAATAAATACACCAGAATCGGCATCTGGGTCGGTTGGATTAGAGAATTGGAAGTTGTGACAACCACTTGAAGAAGGGGTAAATGTCATCACAAAATCTTCTCCATTTAAATAGTGGTCAACGCCTGTACTACAGTTTGCTGCCTGTGTATTATCATAATCATCACCTGAGCCACAACTGGTCAACCCAGAATATGTTCCCAAAGAAGGTATCACCAATGGATTTGCACAGGTTTCTCCAACAGGGCAGTTGACGCTACCTGCATTAATATCAAGTGTAAATTCGGTACAACTACTATTTTCGGTAAGTGGCGTTATAATTTCAATAGCTGAAACCACTACATAATAGATTTGACCCGCTTGCAAAACGGCAGTTCCCATTGGAAAGCCATTAGCCGCTGTTTCTTCAATAACACATTCCGTAGCAATATCTGGACAATCTGTTAAAACAAATAATCCAACATCTGCGTCTGGATTTGAATTAGCTGTTCCATTGACAATAATATCATAGCAGTCTGTTGCGCTTGGCGTAAATGTCATCACGAAATCTTCGCCGTTCATATAAAAATTATTACAGCCTACACTGCTATCGTAATCATTACCAGCGCCACAGCCATCGAATGGACCATTTGTTCCTGTGTTAACTATTTCAGGATTGCTACAATTGGCGCCTGGAGGGCAACTTGTACCACCACCACTAATATTTATATTAAAAATGGTTTCACTATTACTAAAAAAACCAGGGAGAGGAGTGTCTTGTTCTATTGCCCCTATAATAATGTAGTAGGTTTGACTAGCATTCAAATAAGCATCAGCCATCGGAAAACCGTTGTCTACTTCATTTTGTGCAATACATTGTACGCCAATAGCATCTGGGCAGTCTGATAAAATAAACAATCCTAAATCTGTATCTGGATTGAAACCTGTACCTGAACTTGTCGTAAAATTATAACAATCTGTTGCAGTCGGTGTAAATGTCATCACATAATCATTTCCACCTAAATAAATACTACCACAGCCATCCCCGTTATCATAGTCGTCTCCCGAAGCTGTCATGTCAAAAGGACCGTTTGCACCTATTGTTACTCCTTGAGGATTGGCGCAGTTCACACCTACTGGGCAGGTTACATTATCAATATTCAAATCAAAATTAGCACAATCGCTCGTTGCTACTACTAAAGTATAAGTTATGCCTGCTGTTAAATTCGCGGTTACGGTAGGCGTACCCGCAGATTGACCACCTTGCGCAATACAAGTCGCGCCTGCATCTGGACAGCCGTCTAAAACAAACGCACCAAAATCTGCAGCTGTATTTGATACATTGGCAAAGGAAATATCGTAGCAACCGTCAGCAGGAACAGTGAAGTTATAAATAGCTTCTTCCCCGTTCATGAATGTACTTCCACAAGCATCCGCATCACTGTAATTGTCACCCATTCCGCAGGTCGTCAAACCTGCTGTTGCGCCTGATGAAATCACTGCCGGAGTATTGCAATCTTCACCATCTGCGGTACATTCTGTAATGCTAAAGTCAAAAGGAGAACACTGAGGTGCGGGTTCTGTTGAAATAGTAAAATAATAGGTTTGACCAGCTTCTAAATAGACATTGGTTTGCAAACTTGGGGTATTGCCACTTTCGGCATAAGCATCACAGTTGGTTGGGGGACAAGTTGTTGAAACAAATAATCCTAAAAAAGAATCACCATTCGTCAAATTAATATCATAACAACCAGACACACTTGCCGTATATTCCATCACAAAATCATCGCCACCGATAAAGTTATCGTCGATATCGCAACCAGGTGCAGTATCATAATCATCACCAAAACCGCAAGTAGTAAAACCTGTCTGCGAAAAAGAAGCAGTAGGAATGACAAATGGCGCATCACAAGTTTTGCCTGGAGGAGAAGGGATGATATTCAACTCATAATTACCACATTCTACACCGTTAGTAGCATCTGCTGGGTTACTGGAAACAACGACATAATAAGTTGTACCAGCCGTCAAATTAACATCTTGCGCCAATGCATCTCCAATACCCGAACCATCATTTATCAAACAATTTCCTCCAGCATCTGGGCAAGCATCAAAAACAAAGTAGCCCATAGAAACTACATCTGGATTCAATAGACTAAATTCATAACTCTGCGTTGTGGATGGTGTAAATGTATATACTACATCATTTCCATTTAAGTAAAAATTCTCACCAGGACAGCCTATCATTGAGTCATCGTAAGCATTGCCAAAATCACAAGTAGAGGACAACCCTGAAGCATACGAATCTGCATTTACGATTATTGGAAAATCACAACTTGCCCCATCCGGACCACATGGCGTGGCTGAAGTAATTGTTAAATCAAAAAGAGCCGCTGGATTGGTATCACAAGCCCCACCTAACGCTGTGTTTTCAGTTACTAATACCTGTACTATTCCAGTAACTGTTGCCACCCAAGTCAAACTCGCGTGGCCTCCAACATCACCACATCCATCATCATCATACTGCCCAAATGCATCTGTTCCCGTATCATCATTGATAGAAATTTCACTATTCAATAAAGATACTGATGTACATGTGCTAAAGGTGTAGGAAGTACCCGCACAGACATATACCCGGACGTATTCACCAGCAGCCACATTAGCGACAGTTTGTGAGGAGGTTGCTGCGGTCGCCAAAACGATAGCACCGCCACTTCCAAAATTAAGGTCAGTTGCAATTGATTCAAAGCCCCCCGAACAAGGTTGAGAAAATACAGAAAGAGATAGACCTAAAAAGGTCAGAAGAGTAAAAAATATTTTCATAATGGTAGTTGTTTTGTACGTTGAATATTAGTCTATAAAAGAATGGCAATACTTGAATAAAATGCGCTATATAAATTTTGAGTATAGATTTTGTTCACTGACTCATGAAAAAAAATGGAAAATAAAATCTATCGGAATCTCTATACGCCAATTTTTATTTCGCTTTAATACCTTGAAATGTCTTTTATTTAATATAAATTATTTAATAAGAAGAGAAACATTCTTGTACTGCAATGATAAGGAACGCGAATTAAATAAACTTCGGTTGTTGAACCAGCAGATTTTGGTTTCATTTTGTGCTTTGAAAGTCCGATTTATGTTGATATAATGAGGATTTTCAAAGTGCAAAATGAGGGCAAAAGATGCTTTCAAGAATCGAAGATTATTTAGTTCGCGTTCCTAAG
>CAYUNA010000060.1:0-11279 GCA_964445895.1 uncultured Saprospiraceae bacterium
CAGGAGTCAGGAGTCAGGATTTCGAAACTCGAATCTTCTGACCCCTGACCCCTGATTCCTGACGCCTCAAACCTGACTCATCACTTTTCCTTCAAATAAAATGCCCAAACCTTCAACCTGAAAGCTTGGGCGATTTTTCTCTCTGACAAGAAAAACCTTACAAAGGAGTTTGCCTCCTTCGGACAAGTGTCCTCATTTAATTAAATAGGGATAGCAAAGGTAGTCAAACCAATTCATATTTTCAAAAAGGGTTTTGAAAGTAAAATCAAGGTTGATAGTATACAAAGCGGGCAATTTTTGTAATCAAATAAATTACAATTTAAAATAATTGCATTTTTTTGATAAAAAGTTGTCATAAAATTTGGACAAACCCTAAAATGTCACTAATTTTGTGTTACAATCAGTTTTTAATATCAAATAAGTTATAAAACACTGTCCAATGTTACAAGCTATTCGCAACTTCCTAAACCCTACTCAACCAGCAAAAGCCCTAAAAGCTGCGCAAATCTCTGCTATTACCACTGATTGTCACCAAAAAGAAGACACGCTCTCTAAATCCCCAGAGGCCAACTTGCGTGTCGCGAAGCTCATTATGGTCTCGGCCCAGAACAATAATAAATATTACGAGATGCGAGAGCAACGCGATGGCACTTTCACAGCGCTCTATGGTCGGGTGGGTAGTCGTAGCATGACGGCAACCTATCCGATGGCGCAGTGGGACAAAAAATTTAGAGAAAAAACCCGAAAAGGTTATAAAGACCAAACGCATCTTTTCGCTGCCCAATCTTCGGTGGCAGAATTTGCGACAATTGACAATGCGTTAATTCGCGATTTAATGGACGATTTGTTACGATTTGCCCGTCAGTCTATCTTCACAAACTACAATGTTTCTTCGGAAGAGGTCACCAAAAAACAAGTTGAGAACGCCCAGAGCAAACTTAATTTATTGGTCAACAAAGTAGATTTGAAGTTAGACGCGGCGGCGTTTAATCGCGACTTGATTGAACTATATAGCATTATTCCCCGAAAAATGCGACAAGTAAAAAACCATCTCATTGAAGCTCCGAAAAATGCCAGCGACCTCAAAATCATTGAAAACAAATTAGCTGAAGAGCAAGCCACGCTCGATGTCATGCGCGGACAAGTAGAACTCCACGAAAAACAATTGGACAACTCTGAGGAAACCACACCGCAAACATTGCTCGATGCGTTCGGCTTGCAAATTCAGCCTGTTGAAGAGACCAAATTGATTAAAAACATCAAAAAAATGATGGGTAGTGATGCCGATAAATTCAAGCAGGCTTATCACGTCGTCAATGTGCGTTCTCAGCAACAATTTAATCAACACGTTAACAACAGTACGAACCCAAAAACCGAACTTTTCTGGCACGGAAGCCGCAACGAAAACTGGCTATCAATTCTCAAGGAAGGCTTAGTATTGCGCCCAGCCAATGCCGTTATTACGGGGAAAATGTTCGGTTACGGTTTGTATTTTGCAGATAAATTTAGAAAGTCACTCAATTATAGTTCTCTTCAGGGTTCTTACTGGTCGAATGGCACACAAAATCGAGGCTTCTTAGCTCTCTATGATGTACATGTCGGCAACCAATTTAAAATTAAAAATCATCAATCTTGGTGCTATAACTTGACTGCTGATAATCTAAAAAAACAAGATAAAAACGCCGATTCTTTATTTGCTAAAGGTGGCGCAGATTTACGCAACAACGAGTACATTATTTACAATCAGAAGCAGTGTACAGTCCGGTATTTTGTAGAACTCATGACTTAACAACCTACAGCGGTATCGTAGCCCTTAGAGCCGAATTTTTTTTACTTTAAAAATCCAGAACTACATTTTTAAAACTCAAAACACCTCAAAATTTAGTCGCCCCGAAAACTGTGCGCCAAATACCCTGCGCCGTTAAGAATTTAGTGAAATAGTGTGATTCGAATCGGGACCGCTCTCCAAAGATGTGTATGTGATAATTAGGAGGCGGTCCCTTTTACTTTTTTAAAATTGGAATGAAATTTTCATTAAACAAAACATCAATCTACTGATTAACAAATTATTAAACATAAAAATAATTTTAATTTAAAATAGAAACCCATGTTTCAAAATTCAAATCAATCAAAATTAGCTGGAAAAATGGCCGTCAAGCAAGCTGCCGAATACTTGATGTTATCCAATGGCATAACAACGACTTTGGAAGTAAAATGCCTGCTACGGGAGCAAGGATATGATGCGTATCAGTCAGATATTTCGATGTGGATGGATAGGCTATCGCAGGAGTTGGATTGGGAATTTTCCTTTAATGGACGCAATCGAAGTTATCGATATCGGTTGGAGATAGATTATGGATTGAGTGATGATTTGCCGGCGTTTTCATTGAATTGAAAAAGGGACAATGATTACTCACCGCCCCTAAAAACTATTTGTGCTATGATTCTTTATTTTTGAGGAAAATTTTATCAAAGGTATTGAATTTATTTGAGTTTTCAAAAAATGAAAAAGCCCTCATTTCCAATCAGAAATGAAGGCTTTTTTTATCAAAACAAAAGTTGAAGATTACACGGCTGCAACACCCCGTAACCTAAAGCTCGTTTATTTAATTCCAAATGCTTTTTTCACTTTGCTCACGTAATCCAATTTCTCCCAAGTAAAAGTCTCTACTTTTTTGGTAATTTTTTTACCTGAACCGTCTGTGAATGTTACCGTTTTCTTCTCTGGTGTCCGTCCCATATGTCCATAGGCTGCTGAATCAGAGTAGATTGGTGTTCGCAATTTCAAACGTGTTTCGATGTGGTATGGACGCATATCAAAAACTTTTTCAACAATTTTTGCGATTTTACCATCGTTCATTTTCACGTTAGCCGAACCGTAAGTGTTGACATAAATATTAGTTGGTCGTGCTACACCAATTGCGTAAGACACCTGTACTAACACTTCTTCACACACACCCGCTGCTACCAAATTTTTCGCAATGTGACGCGTTGCATAAGCTGCTGAACGGTCAACTTTTGATGGGTCTTTTCCAGAAAAAGCACCTCCACCGTGCGCACCTTTACCGCCATAAGTATCAACGATAATTTTACGACCAGTCAATCCCGTATCACCATGTGGACCACCAATAACGAATTTACCAGTTGGATTAACGTGGTAAGTAATTTTGTTACCAAATAATTTTTGTGTCTTTTTATTACACATTTTTTTCACTCGCGGAATGACAATGTTGATGACATCTTTCTTAATTTTTGCCAACATTTTCTTATCTTTATCGAAGTCATCATGCTGTGTAGAAACAACAATTGTGTCGATTCTTTGCGGCTTGTTGTCATCAGAATATTCGATAGTCACCTGCGATTTGCTATCTGGGCGCAAGTAAGTCATTTCTTTTCCAGCCTTGCGGATATCCGCCATGACCTGCAAAATTTTGTGCGACAAATCTAGCGCCAATGGCATGTAGTTGTCGGTTTCGCTAGTTGCGTAACCAAACATCATTCCTTGGTCACCAGCACCCTGGTCTTCTTTTTTAGCACGTTCTACACCTTGGTTGATGTCAGGAGATTGCTCATGAATAGCAGACAAAACACCACAAGAGTTCGCTTCAAACATGTACTCCGATTTGGTGTAACCAATGCGCGTAATTACGTCACGAGCAATTTGTTGTACGTCTAAATACGTTTTCGTTTTGACCTCACCTGCCAATACTACTTGTCCAGTAGTTACCAAGGTTTCGCAAGCTACTTTTGAACTTGGGTCAAACGCAATAAAGTGATCAACAAGGGCATCCGAAATTTGGTCGGATACTTTGTCTGGGTGTCCTTCAGAAACAGATTCTGATGTAAATAAATAAGGCATATTAATTGATTTCGATTAATTTCGAT
The DNA here is from genome assembly GCA_964445895.1 of uncultured Saprospiraceae bacterium. Lineage (GTDB taxonomy): Bacteria > Bacteroidota > Bacteroidia > Chitinophagales > Saprospiraceae > CAYUNA01. The sequence continues at coordinate 3,886 of CAYUNA010000060.1, forward strand.
TGATTCGTTTACCCGTACGGGATTACTCAAGTATTGACGACAAAACAATGGGGGAATTTGGCAAAAGACATAAGCTGTCACTTTAATTATTTTGCCTTGTTTTTGTAGAAAATGGTCAACCGAATAGATTGAGTGTTAAGGGGTTCTTTTTACCCCGAAATTTCAAGAAGGGGCAAAGGTAGGAAAAAGGTTAAAAATGGTAGGATAATTCAGAAAAATAAAGAAAAATTTAAGATATTCTGACTTTTAGCTATATAAAAAAGTGTTGCATTTACTACCGTAATTTTTGAGCTTGTGCAAGTAGCCAGTCTTTTTCAGGGAGTTGTTTGGTAGTCGAAATTTCATTTTCTAATTGCTTAAGTGCGGATTTATCATGCGGATTAATGCTCATCAACTTCTTAAAAATACCGAAAATACTTAGATAAACTTCCTTATGATAGCCCAGTACTTTTTTACGATAAATAAAAGCTTGTGCACTTTTTATCAAACTGTCTAATGATTCCACTTCGGAGAGTTCGTAATACATTTTGGCAAGAATGATTTTTGCGCCCATTGTGTGTAACAAATCATCATATTCCATTTGTTGTAGCAGAAACATGGCTTCTTTATAATTACCAACTTCGTAATAATACTTCGCCAAATTATAATTAAAGCTAGCTTCCCGATGCTTCTCGGGCAAACATTCCGCATAGTCATAAATAAATGTTTTAACCCAATCAAACTCCTTTCGCAAAAGCCCTGCAACAATGATATTATTATACGTCCACCTGGATATAATTTTATTATCTAAAAACACATCCACATTGAGTCCTGCACGATATAGCTGAAAAATTTCCTCCATAATCTCTCGGTCACCTTGATTCCACCTTTTGATACAAAAATTGATGCCCGCCAGGTAAATATCGCTCAATTCAGCAGTCGCAAACTTGGCTTCATTGGCAAACAATAACTTTTTCAAGGCCAAATAATTCTCCATGTTTTCGTAATCAGACAATGCTTTATAGGCATAAAAATAAATAGCAATTGCAGGATTTGTTAATAAATTCCCCTTTTCAATATACTCAAAAACACTATCCAACAGTCCCATATCGTAACTTTTTTTAGTCACCGATTGATGACTAATCATAGCACAAGAACTTTTTAATTTTTCAACAATAAAAGAGATGTCTATCAACTCCGAAAATTCCTGTAAATTAAAATCAACGTTGCGACCAAGTGTTTTGTAGTGATTGATTTGTCCAAAATGAAGCTGATATTTTTGCCAATAATAATTTGCATTTCGGTAAGGAAGTTTTTCCTGAAGCTGTACGGCTTGCTCAAAACTTTTTTGTACGGGTTGCCCCAAACCATGTTTATTGTATGATTTTATCAAATGAAGCTGCTGACTAATTTTATCTTCTTTCCATTCCTGCCACGCCAAAAAATCTTCTACTACTTTTAACAAATACGAATTGACGTAGTGTAATTTTTGCGCATCAAATTTCTTTTTTGGAAACAAATGGGCAAAAACTTTTTCCTTTTCTAATTGCCCCTTTCTGGTCAGTAAATGCTTTTTCAAATAATGAAATAAGACAATAACATCTTGATGACGATTGTGAACAGGAGACAAAACGAATTTATTTAACAACTTGAATTCGTCTTTAGATAGTCTATTTAGTATTTTTAGTATTTTAGAATTATGCATTTTTTATCAAAAAAAACCGAGTTTACAAATCCACACTTCCACCTTTAAATAACTAATCTACAAATAGTTACAAACTTTAACATTAAAAATAATGGCTCAAATCTAACAAAAAAATCCGATAACCTTACTATTTTGTATTTGTATAAACGATAATAAATGTTGAATTTTAGGCTTAGAAATATTTTCCAACTTAACAGACTTTAGTATCAAGGGTATCTCCGACGTTTTTTGAGTAAAAAATTAAATGTCGGAGAAACCACTTTTTTAGGTTTGATAAGAGTTTCCAGATTAATTTCTTTGGAATCATTCAAAAACAAACTCTCTCACCAAAAAAATTTACAGAAGGAACACGAATTAACTAAAGAGCAAAAACTCATTCCAGTAATAACCCTAATCTTTTTTTCTTCTAAGTTTGTAAATACTGAGACCCATGAAAGTGGAAGACATAAATAGATTATTTGCAACAATTGCTTTGTTGCTGACTTTTGCGTCCGGTTATGCACAAGGCTGGGAACGTACATACGGGACGGCTAATCAAGAAGCGGCAAATGATTTAATACAAGCAACAGATGGTGGCTATGTATTGGTAGGTACGACGTCCACAGCCGATTTTAACGTTAGTCATTCAGATATTATACTACTTCGCACTGACCCTGACGGTCACGAGGAATGGCGCACGACTTTTGGGGTAGACTATCAGGGTGAATTTGGAGAAAGTGTGCGCCCTGCGGCTAACCGAGGATATATCATTGGTGGGTCGCAATTGAAAAGTGGCATCCACAATGGCATTATGATATTGTCAGATATGCTTGGTGATGAAATCTGGAAATACAAAACTGTCACTGATTCTGTACAAGGACGGCAAGCAATTTATTTACAAGATGGTAATTACCTTTTGGTTGGCAACTATATAAGAAATTATTCTTCTACTGGCAATGATGATATTGACAAGGACATTTTTGTTGCAAAAGTAAGTGCTGATGGAGTCCCAATGTGGGAAAAACATTATGGCAGTAATAATCTTGAAGAAGGATTTGCGGTTGTTGAGATGCCCGATAACAGTTTGATTATCGGTGGAAATGTTTTTGATGGAGAAAACTATGATATTTTTCTACTAAAACTTAATGCCAATGGTAACGAAATTTGGCAAAAAACTTATGGTGATGAGTATGAAAAAGAACTCGCCTATGACTTAAAAATAACCGAAGACAATGCCACTTTGATACTAACAGGCACAGAACATGAGGTAGGCTTAACCGACGATATCTTTGTCTTAAAAACGGATATAAATGGAAATGAACCTCAATGGATTTCAGTACCTCAGCCCAATACACAAATCGCTACTGCCCTTCAACCACTCACTGGTGACAAGGTTGGAATTACAGGAATAAATTACATAGATAGCACAGATAATGCTCAATTATTCTATTCTATGGTTGATGAGTCCGGATTAATTTTCACTCAAAACTTTGGAGGAAATGATTTTGAAACTGGCACTTCTTTATTGATCAATCATGCAGGTAATTTTGCCATAGCAGGTACAACCAATAGCTATGGTGCAGGAAATTCTGATGCCTATTTGGTACAAAATAATGGCTCAAACATTTCTATTTCTAATACCATCACAGGTAACATTTCTGTTGTTTCGGGTGATTGTGGCCCAGAAACTTCTACCCAAGGTGCCCCAAATCAAATCATTCAAGTAAATGGTTCAGATATTTATTATACGGTAACGGACGAATTTGGCAACTTTTCGGTCAATGTTCCGACAGGAAGTTATACCGTTTGGCCAATAGCTTTGTCGCCGTATTGGGAGGTATGTCAAGATACTATTTCCGTTACATTTGAAGGTGTTTTTGATACAGAAAACATCAATTATACTATCACTCCACAAGTCATTTGTCCAGCTATGCAAACCGATATTGCTGTCAATCATTTGCGCCCGGGCTTCCAGTCAACTTACACAATAAGTTATTGCAATAATGGAACAATTGACGCAACAGATGCCATAGTAGATGTGATGCTCGATGACTTTTTATCTATTGATAGTTGTACGGCATTTTATGTACCTAATGGTAATAACCTGATATTTCCTATTGGTACAGTTCCTCCTTTTACTTGCCACGATTTTCAAATATTTGCTACCCTGGATTCAACAGTAACAATTGGGCAGACACACTGTGTGGAGGCTTATACTTATCCAGATTCACTTTGTTTGCCTATCAATCCGGCTTGGGACCAATCAAGTATTACCATCAACGCATTTTGCGAATACGATTCTATCAAATTTAAAATCCAAAATGAAGGCTGGGGTGATATGGATGCCCCGCTTAATTTCATTATTATTGAAGATCAAATTATCGGACTAACAGGAGAATTCTATTTAGAGAGTGGCAAAGATACCACGATATACGTTCCTACAGAAGGTGCAACTATTCGTATGGAAGCTGAACAAAGTGAGTACCATCCCGGCAATAGTCAGCCGAGTATTGCCGTCGAAGGATGTAGCACGGAACCTGGCAGTACGGGACATATTATTGAGTTTCCTCAGAATGATGCAAATCCATTTTTAGAAATTGATTGCCGTGAAAATACCAGTTCGTATGACCCGAATGACAAACAAGCATTTCCACGCGGCTACGCTGATGAGCATTTCATCGAGCCCAATACGGATATTGAATACTTGATTCGTTTTCAAAATGAAGGTACAGATACGGCATTTAGAGTAGTCATCCGCGATACGTTGTCGGCTTGGTTAAATGAATATAGCGTAATTCCAGGAGCAAGTAGCCATCATTATGACTTTGAATTGTACAACTCCAATATTTTGAAATTTACATTCAATGACATCATGTTGCCACAAAAAGATATTGACGAAACCGGCTCAATGGGTTTTGTGAAATTTAGAATACAACAGCGAGAAGATAATCCAATCGGCACAGAAATTTTGAATAGCGCCGCGATTTATTTCGACTATAATGCACCCATTATTACGGAAGATGCTTATCATGTCATTGGTGAAAATTTCGTTGAGATTGATATCACATCAGCCACTACTGATGAACAAAATATCAAAACCAATGCTGTCAAGGTTTATCCAAACCCATTTAATCATCAGACTACTTTTGAAATCAACAATCCGACCAATCAAAAAGTAACTTTCCGTTTGTTTGATTTGAATAGTCAGCTGGTTCAGCAAGATACTTTCTCTACCAATATTTATAAATTTGAGCGCAGACAAATCCCTTCAGGGCTATATATTTTTAGAATGGAAGCCGCAGGTCGATTTTTGGGGAGTGGTAAAATTGTTTTAAAATAGGGTAGAAGTCAGGTGTTTTTTTAGGTAAGGAACGTGAATTAAATAAATTTACGTTTTTAATTCTACTTTGGCAATTTAGAATTTGGTTTTGTTCCTTAGCTATCTTCTGTCCGCCCGCACCACTAATTTCTTTTGCTCCGTCTGAAAAAAGAAAATCGTGGTGCGGGCGGATAGAAAAAAGTTAAAGAACTGGATTGTATTTGTAAAATCATCAAGTCGAGATATGTGTATACCATTAGGTACTAAAGACGCTTGTAGAGAATAACCTCTTTTAAAATCTACACTTTTTTTAAATTCCTTCCATATTCTCCACCCTTTCTCCCCTTTTTTTCGGAAAATTGCATCCTTATTGAAATTCGGCTGTTTAGTAACGATAAGATAATAATTAACTAATGGCTTTTTTCGACCTAATTTTTCTAAAAAATAAAACCTAATAATAATGTCAAACGCAGTATTTCAAGTACCATTTCCAGAAAACGAACCGGTACTATCCTACGCACCAGGCTCTGCCGAACGAGCAGAATTGCAAGCAATGGTCAAAAAAATGAAGGCTAAAAAAGTAGCTATTCCAATGACCATCGGCGGCAAAAAAGTAACCACCAAAGAAAAGATTTCTATTCATCCACCTTACGAGATTGCCCATAACTTAGGTCACTTCTATATGGGAGATAGTAGTCACGTCAAAAAAGCAATCGACGCGGCACTGGCAGCAAAAGAAGGTTGGGAAAATATGCCTTACGAAGACCGCGCCGCGATTTTCTTAAAAGCTGCTGACCTCCTGGCGGGTCCATATCGAGCGAAAATGAATGCAGCAACAATGCTGGGACAATCCAAAAATGCATTTCAGGCAGAGATTGATGCCGTTTGTGAGTTTTGTGATTTTCTGCGCTTTAATGCAGAATATGCGACACAAGTTTATGCCGAACAACCACAAAGTGCACCAGGCATTTGGAATCGATTAGAATTTCGTGCATTGGAGGGCTTTATTTTTGCAATTACGCCATTTAATTTTACTTCAATTGCAGGTAACTTGTGTGCAGCTCCAGCGTTAATGGGCAACACGATTGTTTGGAAACCAGCAGAAACACAAATCTACTCTGCGGCAGTCATCATGGAAGTTTTTGAAGCAGCAGGCTTACCTCCAGGAGTAATCAATTTGGTATTTTGTGACGGCCCCGCAGCAGGCGATGTTGTATTCAATCATCCTGATTTTGCGGGCTTACATTTTACAGGAAGCACAGGCGTATTCCAGCATTTGTGGAAAACAATTGGTGAGAATATTAGCAAGTACAAAACGTACCCACGCATCGTTGGAGAAACAGGTGGAAAAGATTTTGTTGTCGCACATAAATCTGCAGATGCCAAGGAAGTAGCAACGGCATTGATTCGCGGAGCATTTGAATATCAAGGTCAAAAATGCTCGGCAGCATCGCGTGCATACATTCCCAAAAGCATGTGGAAAGCGGTGTCTAAGCACCTAGAAAAAGATTTGAAATCTATCAAAACAGGTTCGCCAGAAGATTTCACTAATTTTGTCAATGCCGTAATCAGCGAGCAGTCTTTCGATAAAATTGCAAACTATATCAAAAAAGCGAAAAAAGATAAAAATGCAGAAATCATCTTCGGAGGTAAATGCGACAAATCAGAAGGCTACTTCGTTGAACCAACTGTGATTTTAGCAAAAAAGCCCGATTACACTACGATGTGTGAAGAGATTTTCGGACCAGTCTTAACCGTTTATGTTTATGAAGATAAAAAATGGGCGGACATTCTAAAGATAGTCGATACCACTTCACCTTATGCCTTGACAGGAGCAATTTTTGCAAAAGAAAGAACCGTTATCAATGAAGCAGCGTATGCATTGCGCAACTCGGCAGGTAATTTCTATATCAATGATAAACCAACAGGCGCAGTCGTCGGACAACAGCCATTTGGTGGTGGTCGTGCCTCGGGAACGAATGATAAAGCAGGCTCTGTTTTAAATTTATACCGATGGGTTTCGCCACGAACGATTAAGGAAACTTTCGTTCCAGCGACGGATTATCGTTACCCGTTTTTGGCAGAAGACAAATAAATGGTTAACGACTCACAGAGTTGCACATTTATTTAAGAATTTTAGGGTTTAAATTTTAAACGCTGATTTTAAATATAAAAAATGGTCATTGATGTATTTCAATGACCACTTTTTTTGAATTATTGATTAGACTTTTCTTTGTTGATTTTCAAGCCAATAAACTTATCAGCCTAACAATTAATCAACCAATATCTAAGTACCCAGACATAATTATTCTAAGTTTTTATAGCTAAAATTCATAGAAGAATTATGTCCAGGTACTTACACTACAGTTTCAACATTTGAACCGCAGTCACATGATTTTCACCACACAACTG
>CAYUNA010000060.1:11379-12784 GCA_964445895.1 uncultured Saprospiraceae bacterium
TACACTACAGTTTCAACATTTGAACCGCAGTCACATGATTTTCACCACACAACTGAATACTGTAATAACCACTTTCCAAATCTTGAACAGAGAATGATTTTTCATTCTCACCAGAACTCAAAAAGATAGCTTCCGTACGAATAATTTTACCACTCAAATCAGCAATTCGAACTTCAAAATCACCTGCTGCACGGCTCGTAATTGCCAATTTCATCTGGTCAGCCACTGGATTTGGCTTCACCATAATCGTTGCATAATCGCGCTCATTAGAAAAGGTAGAATTATCAATATCTTCTTCGATGGATAGCGTATTAACGGCTGTTCCGTCGCCACTCGTACCACCATTAGAATTAGCTGCAATACCCGAAGAGTAGAAAGTCACCGTACCTGCATCAGCTTCTGGAGCTGTCCAAGTAGATTCAAATACTCCCGAACCAGCCATTGAGTTATGCTCCCAATAGTCTCGTCCGCCAGATGGCACGACTTGTTGTCCAGCACTTGCCGTAAATGTACCGGCTTTATTATTACTGGCGTCAAGGCTAGTTGCTTGAAAACCATAGCCACTTGGTCCGCCGCTCCCACTAACGGTCACACGGATAGTGTAATCATTACCTGGCTCATAACTATCAACAGCAACACCGTTCTCCAATAGTTCTATATCCAAAACGGGACTAAATGAACCGGCAGTGTGACATCCAGCATTTGCACAAGTACCGTTACCTGGTGCGCCAGTCACTTGCAAATTAGCAACCCCAGCAGGGCCACTTGAGCGACTTTGGAAAATAAACGCTAAGAAAGCAAGGGCAAAAAATTTGTAGAAGATTCTAAATTTCATAGGCATTAAACATTTTTATAGTAATGGGCATTTTCCAAAATCAGATGAATGCGCCTATTACCATTATTTGATAATTAGGTTGTTATAAATTTTAGCTTCCAAAAGCAAAGAGTCATTTAAAATATTGACAATCAATAATTTGTAAAAAAACTAAGGTTTATCTTTAAATGCTCTAAATCCTTTGACTAAATTTAAGCGTGTAAGTTGGGGAAAATCATTTAAAAATTTGACATAAAAATTATAAATTTATTGAATTCGTCATCGTTTATACATTTTCTATTCAGAGCATGTCTAGTTTTTATACAAACTGAAAATCAATGATTCAAAGTCAATACAATGTGTAAAAACTTTCTTTACGTTTTGCTCGGCGGCTAAAGCCGCCTCGCTTTTGGGGTTTTAGGAGCGAGATTGATTGAGTTTTCCGACGGAAAACTCAATAAATCTCGCTCCTAACTTACCCTCGAAAAATGGCTTTAGCCATTTTTCGAAAATACAAAATGACTTTTTACACAGTGTACTTAGGGTCATTAAAAAAAACATTTTTAGTTTTTAAATATAATTGTAACTTTG
>CAYUNA010000061.1:0-12774 GCA_964445895.1 uncultured Saprospiraceae bacterium
TGTACTTAAATCTTGGTGATGCCGGCGAGTAGAAAAAGGTTAAAGAACTGATGTTTCGCACTTTGTATATTTCGTGGCGAAAATCTTTAGCTCATTATCTAATATTCGAACCGCCACGATGGGTTTCACAAGGGAGAAGCAATTTTTTCAAAATTGCTTCTCCCTTGTGAAACCCACAGGCGCATAACCCAATATTGGCTAAAGTAAATTACTTTTTGCGCTGCATTAAAATTTCATTTAGAATATAGCAGGTGCGTAAGTGCCTCGTAGTAATTAATTCGGTAAAATTTTTATACAAGATTTTTTCTTTCTCCACTTCGGTCGAAATGACAGCGTAGTTTTACTTTAAAAATTCTTGAATAGCCGTTGTTATTGAAGAAATTTTAAAGGAAAAATAGCGGAAAAAAGCATGCCCCGAGGAATTCGAGGGGATGTTTAAAAATTACCAAATTAATTACTACGAGGCACTTAACATCAGTTATTAACTATAAAGGTGTAAGGTTTTGGACGATTGCCACAGTCCCAAGGAAATCTTGCCCCAATTTTTTTAATAGAAACGCCGCCGCCTCGCTTCAATTGTCGAAGCGCATTTTGAATAGGTGGATGATTAAAATGTCCATCATTGAATTGACCGTAATACAAGATATCATTGGGGTTCCAAATTTCAATAATATAGTCCTTTACTTTGACTTTATAATTTGGAATATTTAAAGTAAAGATGATTTTATCAATATCTTGAATCATTTCCAACGGGTAAGTGCCTGATTTAAGGAGTCCATTTTTCCTTGTGCCAATGAATTCTTTGAGCTTCATACCATATATAGAGACAATTAATGTATCAATCGGGATTTCGTCTTTTAAAATGATGATAGGTAAGTCTGTTCTGGGTTGACTGACTATCATGCTGTAAGTAAATGGGCCTCGTTTTTTACCGTTAATAGACGACGGAAAAATAACAGAAACATTGTCGCCTCGATTGAAATCCAATAGCTGTAATGGATTATTTAATCCAATAAAAAGAGAGTCTGCTTGCCTACCATTAATGGTATAATTTTGCGCAAAAATCACTGTTGTGCAAAACATTAAAATAATTAGGCTGAGATTTTTCATCGAAACGTTTTTTTATCTAACGAAAATGACCAAAAAAGAGACAATTTTCATCAAAAAAACTACATTTGCCACGTAAAATTGTTACTCACAAAAATTTGAATTCTAATGTCAAAAATTCTCATTATCGGCGCAGGGGGCGTCGGTCGAGTTGTGACGTTTAAATGTGCACAACATCCTGAAGTTTTTTCGGAAATTATGTTGGCAAGCCGCACCAAAAGCAAGTGCGATGTGATTGCCAAAGATGCTATGGCAGCAACTGGGCATACCAGCATTAAGACGGCGCAAGTTGATGCAGATAAAGTGCCAGAATTGGTGGAACTTATCCGTAGTTTTCAACCAAAATTGGTCTTACACGTCGCGTTGCCGTACCAGGATTTGACGATTATGGATGCCTGTTTGGAAACGGGAGTACATTACCTGGACACCGCCAATTATGAACCAAAAGATGAGGCAAAATTTGAATATTCGTGGCAGTGGGCGTATCAAGATAGATTTAAAGCTGCTGGGATTACGGCGGTGTTGGGTTGTGGCTTTGACCCGGGTGTAACGAGCATTTTCACGGCACGGGCCGCGAAACATCATTTTGATGAAATCCATTATTTGGACATCGTGGATTGTAATGGTGGTGACCACGGAAAGGCGTTTGCGACCAATTTTAATCCAGAAATCAATATTCGGGAGATTACGCAAAAAGGTCGTTATTGGGAAAATGGAAAATGGGTGGAAACGGAACCATTTGAAATCAAAAAAGTACTGAATTATCCGAACATCGGAAAGCGAGATAGCTATGTTTTGTACCATGAAGAATTGGAGAGTTTGGTAAAAAATTACCCAACTATCAAACGAGCGCGTTTTTGGATGACGTTCGGGCAGGAATATTTGACGCATCTTCGTGTTATTGAAAATATCGGAATGTCGCGTATCGACCCCGTATTATATAATGGTATGGAAATCGTACCGTTGAATTTTTTGAAATACGTCTTACCAAACCCTGGTGATTTGGGTGAAAATTATTCTGGCGAAACTTCCATCGGGTGCCGCATTAAAGGCATCAAAAACGGTAAAGAGCGTACCTATTATATCTGGAATAATTGCAGTCACCAAGCCGCTTTTGATGAAACGGGCGCACAAGGCGTAAGCTACACAACAGGTGTTCCTGCGATGTTGGGCGCGATGATGGTGCTGACTGGCAAATGGACTGGCGCAGGCGTTTTTAATGTGGAAGAGTTTAATCCTGACCCATTTTTGGATAAATTAGGCGAAGAAGGATTGGTGTGGCAAGAAGTTTTTGATGTAGATTTGGAAGTTTAAAAATTAGGGGGCAGGCGTCAGGCAATAGAGAGCAAAAATTTTGGTATATTGAAATTTCTGACCTCTAATGCCTGACACCTGACGCCTGAGCAAAAGTTTACTCATGCAAAACAAAATTCCATCGCCCTGCTACGTTTTGGAAGAAAAATTGTTGCGAAAAAACCTGGAACTTATCGCAGAGGTACAGCAGCGGGCGGGTGTTTCGATAATTTTGGCGCTGAAAGGGTTTTCGATGTGGAAAACATTTCCGTTGGTCAAAAAATATTTGTCGGGTGCGACGGCAAGTTCGCTAAATGAAGCGCGATTGATTTATGAAGAAATGGGGTGCAAAGCGCATACTTATGCAGTGGCGTATATGCCTGATGAATTTGCGGAGATGTTAAAATATAGCAGTCATTTGGTGTTCAATTCGATAGCGCAATATGAGTTTTTTCAACCGAAGATTGCGGCATATTCTGAACACGTTAGCTGTGGCATTCGCGTGAATCCAGAATACTCAGAAGTGGAGACAGAATTGTATAATCCGGCTGCCCCAGGCTCGCGTTTGGGCGAAGTAGCGGATAAATTTAAAAATGGATTACCGGAAGGAATTGAAGGGTTGCACTTTCATACGCTCTGTGAATCAACGAGTTATGAATTGAAAAAGACGCTGACTGTTTTAGAAAATAAGTTTGGACATTTGCTGCCATATTTAAAATGGGTGAACATGGGCGGCGGTCATTTGATGACAAAAAAGGGGTACGATACCGAACATTTGATAAAGATTTTGACCGAATTTAGAAAAAAGCATGATGTCGAAATCTTACTTGAACCGGGCAGCGCGATTGCTTGGGAAACAGGCGATTTGTATAGTCAAGTAATGGATATTCACGAAAGTCGCGGTATCCAAACGGCGATTTTGAACATGTCTTTTACGGCACATACGCCTGACTGTTTGGAAATGCCGTATCGTCCAAAAGTAGTGGGCGCGACCGACCCAATTGAAGGCAAACCGACCTATCGTTTGGGCGGTGTAAGTTGTTTGGCGGGTGATTATTTGACGGAATATTCCTTTGATAAACCATTGAAAATTGGTGACCCGATTGTATTCAAAGACATGATTCATTATACGGTGGTGAAAACGACGATGTTTAATGGGGTGAAACATCCGTCGATTGCGATTTTGCGAGAGAGTGGGGAATTAGAGGTAGTTAGGGAGTTTGGATATGTGGATTATAAAGAGCGGATGGATTAATTGACTGACTCGATTAATTATTACGAGTCACTTAAGAATTTTAATTGACGCGAATATTGGAAACGTTGTAAATATAAATAATGAATGTAGCTTCAAAAGTATGGGGAAATTTCACCGATATCTTAACACCTCTTTATGGCGAAGGCGAAGCCCAAAGCATTGCCCGCATCGTCTTTGAAGATGCCTTTCAAATCAAGAATCTAACCAATCAGCCCTTTTCAAATACAGATTTTGAAAAACTCCTCTCCATCCAAAAACGCTTGCTGAATCACGAACCCGTTCAGTACATTCTCGGCGAAGCAGATTTTTATGGTTTAAAATTCAAAGTCAATGAAAATGTGCTGATTCCTCGCCCAGAAACAGAAGAATTGGTCTATTGGATTATCGAAACGGCGCGGCAAGCAGGGCGGAGTTTGTCAATTTTAGACATTGGAACGGGCAGCGGCTGTATTCCGATTACGTTGAAAACGGAGTTGCCAACTTGCCGTATTTCTGCATGTGATGTTTCAAAAGAAGCCTTAAAAATCGCGCGGGAAAATGCCATTTTAAACGATACTGAAATTGACTTTTTTCAAGTCGATATATTAGATAAAAAGCAATGGACAACGCTTAACGACTTCGACATTATCGTCTCTAATCCGCCTTATATTCCACATGCTGAACGCGCGTTGATGCCCGAAAATGTATTAAAATTTGAGCCTGACCTGGCGTTATTTGTCGAAGAAGATGAACCGCTTATTTTCTATAAAACCATTACTGAATTTGCTTTGCAAAAAGGCAACAAAAACGGTTGGTTATTTTTTGAAATGAATGAATATAATGCGGAGGAGGTTGCCAATCTTTTGACTATCAACCATTTGAAAAGTGTGCAAATTCAAAAAGACTTACAAAATAAAGACCGAATGATTAGGGCAATTGTCAATTAGCAATTAGCAATGTGCAATGTGCAATTTTTTTCCTTTAATACATAGAATCACTTGACCCGACAAAAATTGTCTTTGAGGATATGAATTATTTTTTGCAAGTTCAATAGCGATGCTCCGGATAGAAAAATATTAAAGACCTAATCGCATCCAACAAATTATCAAATCAATACCGTGTCCATTAAAATTGCTAATTGCCAATTGCTAATTGCCCATTGCCCATTGAGTATCACCCACCCGATGCTTTCGTTTGTGTATAACCTTTTTCTTTCAACAGCGTCACCACCTTATCGCGTTGATTGCCTTGAATAATCATTTCGCCATTTTTTGCCGACCCGCCGACGCCACATTTTTGCTTTAAATATTTGCCTAATTCTTTCAAGCTATCTTCCGAACCAACAAAACCTGTTACTAAAGTTACGTCCTTACCTTTGCGTTGTTTTCGGTCAATCATTACCCGCAATTTTTGTTGATTGGGAGCTAAATCTTCCATTTCTTCGCCGCCGTCATCGTGGTCATAGTCATAATTTTCGTTGGTGGAATAGACCACGCCAATTCGGTTTTTCTTACTCTTTTTACCCATTGATATTTTTTTTAGGAATCAGGAGATAGGAATCAGGGGTCAGAAATTTCGATTATTTCGCGTCTCTGACCTCTGATTCTTGCCCTCTGACTCCTCTTTTTTAACATATTTTATAGAATATAACCGCAAATTTAAGCGTTTTTACGCAAAACAGCAGTTATGAACAATACAAAAAGATTTGCTCGCGCCGCCCAATTTCGACGGGTGAAAGCTGCGATTGTTACGATTTTATTCCACGCTGCCTTGTTTGCTGCTATCACTTACGGAACGGGTGGAGATTATGAGAAGTTGATTCCTGATTTTGTAAAAGAATGGTTACATCCTGTGGAAACAGATGGAAAAACCAAGCCAGTTGCGTGATTTTTTGTAATCTTGCCGCATGAAATATTTTCTGCATTTGGCTTACAAAGGCACAAACTATAGCGGTTGGCAACGACAAATTAATACGCCTAACACTATCCAACAAACTTTGGAAGAAGCCCTGTCCAAAATGGTTGGTCAACCAATGACCTGTGGAGGCTGCGGGCGCACAGATGCGGGAGTTCACGCCAGTCAATTTTATGCGCAAATCGTGGTTGACAAACCGTTCGATTTTGATCCTGTCGAGCGACTGAATTGGATACTACCCAACGATATTTCTATTTTTGCCTGCTTACCTGTTGAATCCAATTATCATGCACAACATGACGCCATTTCCCGAACCTATCAGTACCACATTCATGGTCAAAAAAACGCGTTTTTGAGTGAATTGAGTGCCCATTATACTTTTGAAAATTTAGATTTGGAAAAGCTGAAAAAAGCCGCAAAATTAGTCGCAGAAACCACCGATTTTCACGCATTTTGCAAGCACCCGGATTTGTATAAGCATACCCGTTGTGAGGTTAGTCAGGCTTGTTTTAATATTGATAAAAAAGCACAAAAAATGATTTTCACCATTACAGCCAATCGTTTTTTGCGGGGCATGATTCGGTTGCTGGTTGGCAATATGATGGCAGTTGGTTATGGGAAAATAAGCTTGGAATCGTTTGAAACTACTTTGAAAACAGGCGTTACACCGAAGATTTATCGGGCTGCTTATCCGCAGGGACTGTATTTAGCGGAGGTGGTTTATCCTTACTTTAAGAGTACGTTCCCTATCAGTTCGTAAGTGCCTCGTAGTAATTAATTCGGTAAAATTTTTAGACAAGATTTTTTCGATAGTTTTTCTTTAAAAATTCTTGAATAACCGTCGTTATTGAAGATATTTTTAAAGGAAAAATAGCGGAAAAAGATGTTTCAAAATTACCGAATTAATTACTACGAGGCACTTAAAGAGTAGCGATTTGTTTTTTATAAAAAATATTCGAGTAGGAATGCTCTTAAATCACCCACCTCTATATCCTATTTCATCGATTTTTTTCTGAAAAATCAATCGCTGTTCCGTCAATTCAAAAGCACACAACCAATCATAGCAATAACAGCCTGCATCAATGTCCAGATATTGACTAAAATTAATCGAATTTGCCATAGCTTCGATATCATCTTTTCGCATCGGAGTATGTCCATGAATGATTTTTCGAGTCCCCAACCATTTGTAATCAATATCGTCATACCAACCCCGAATCCACATCATTGAATATTCGTTTTCGAATGGTTGACCTGCCCGGAAATTTAAACCAGCATGTACTAAAATATAGTCATCGACTTCTAAATAAGGCTTTAGATTTTCCAAAAAATCCCAGTATTTATTGGGGATTTCATCAATCCAGACTCCGAAACTGTTGAGCGTTTCCTTTCCACCCCAACTCAACCAATTTTGCCGCATGGAATAATCTACACGAGATTGTATCATTGCCTCTTCGTGATTTCCCATTAGACATTCGACCTTATAACCTTGCTTTTTTAAATCTAAAATGGTATCAATCACACCTTTAGAATTGGGCCCTCGGTCAATGTAATCGCCTAAGAAATAAAGCTCATCGTCGGGTTGTAAATTGAGTTTTTCGAGCAATGCGTGAAAAGTTACATTGCAGCCATGAATGTCGGTAATTGCGTATTTTTTCATATTTTTTGTTAAAATAGGGCTAAAGTAGCAGTTTAAATATCTGCTTTTTATTAATTTATTGCTTCCTTTGTGAAAACATTCTTTTCTCATTTCTTATAATGAAAATCACAGTCAATTTGTTCCATAAACCACAAATAATATTGTTCTTTTTTTGCCTTTCTTTTTCGCTTTCTGCACAAGAGGACATTACGGGACTGTGGCGTGGTTACAATACGCAAGACGCTGCGGGTACGTATAGCTCTAAATACAATTTTGAACTGTATCTCAAACAGAATGGCCGTCAAATATGGGGTCGGTCGTATGCTTACATTGGTGAGATATATGCAGAGATGGAAATCAAAGGTACTTGGGATGGTCAAAAATTGGTATTTGAGGAAATAAAAATCGTCAATTCTAAAGCCAATGAAGGCATGGAGTGGTGTATCAAAAAAGGTGAGTTGATGCTGTTGAAGGAAGGCGAGGCTTATCGTTTGGAGGGCAATTGGTCAGGCAATACGAGTTTTAGTAGTTGCACACCGGGGCGGGTTTTTTTGAAAAAAATTAAACCGAGAGCGTAAGAAGCCTATTTTATAAACTATCCCATCTTTTCTACTGTTTTCAAACTTATCAAACAATCAATACCAAATTATGAAACTGATTAACGCTGACCTCACCATTATCGGTGCCGGTCTGACTGGTTTAACATTGGCTTATTTACTCCGTGAAAAAGGGCTAAAAATAAAAATCGTAGAAGCTCGCAATCGGGTTGGCGGGCGAATTCAGACCGAATACAGCGACCTCTATGCTCCTCAAGAAATGGGCGCGACTTGGTTGGGCAAACAGCATGAGTATTTGACTGCCTTTTTGCAAGAATTGAACTTGGAAACCTTCATACAAATTTTAGGCAAACGGGCGGTGTATGAAGCCATTTCGACCAGCCCTCCGCAGTTGGTCACGTTGCCGCCCAATGACGCGCCGAGTTATCGAATTCAAGGTGGGACTTCGCGCTTGATTCAGGCTTTGGTGGACAAGATTGAGGTGGAGTCAATTTTCACCAATCAAGTGGTTCAAAGTATTGCGTATCAAGACGATATTTTTATGGTAAAAACAGCAGATACGACCTTTCAATCTGGTTTAGTTGTTTCTACCTTGCCTCCTTATTTATTTGTAAAAACCATTGATATTCAGCCCGTTATACCTGAAAATTTATTAAAAATAGCACAGCAGACGCATACTTGGATGGGTGAATCCATTAAGGTTAGTTTGACTTATCCGACTCCATTTTGGCGAGCTAAAAATAGCAGCGGAACTATTGTCAGCAACGTTGGACCAATCCCCGAAATGTACGACCATTCTAATGTAGAAAATGATAAATTTGCGTTGAAAGGATTTTTAAATGGAGCTTATTTTTCTTTAAAAAAAGAGGAACGTTTAGCCATGATTTTAAAACAATTGCGCAAATATTATGGAGCAAAAGCGGATGATTTTTTGACTTACGAAGAAACAGTTTGGCGGAACGAATCTTATACTTTTGCGCCCTATGAATCACATGTTTTGCCGCACCAAAATAATGGACATGCCATCTTTCAACAACCACTTTTTGATGGTCGTTTTTTTATAGCAGGCTCTGAAACAGCGGCGCAATATCCCGGTTATATGGAAGGTGCTGTGCGGAGTGCAAGGTTTGTTTTTGGGCGTTTGGAAAAGCGACTTTTACCGTTGTTTAGTATTGTGTGAAGCGCAACTGAAGCGGTGATTACCTCTTCGGTTATCGTACAAAACCCCAAAATTTACCGAGCAAAACCCTGATTTTATGTTACAAAATAGACAAATAGACCATATCGTATATGCCGTTCCTAATTTGGAAAAAGCGATGGATGATTTTGAAAAATTAACGGGAATTCGCCCTATATTTGGAGGTTATCACACCACGCAAGGCACAAAAAATGCAATTGTAAATTTGGGCAACCAAGCCTATCTGGAAATCCTCGCCGTAGATGATAAAAATACGCAAATATCCGCTCCCCGTTGGATGGGTGCAGACTTAATTGAAACACCGAAAATCACCCGATGGGCATTAAAATCTACGAATCTAACGCAGGATAGTCAGATTTTAAAAAACTACCAATCTGATATGGGACGCATCCAAGGCGGACAACGAAAAATGACGAATGGACAACTGCTAAAATGGGAGATGATTATGCCGTTATCTCACCCAAAAATTGAACTTGCGCCGTTTTTTGTGGATTGGCAAAATTCGGAAGCGCACCCAACTGATGCTATGCCAGACCAATGTCAATTAGTGGAGCTTCATTTCACGCATCCAAGTCCAGAAAAATTAAGTCAACAATTGAGCAAATTAAATCTTGATTGGACGATTTTTTCTGCTAAGAATGTTTCGATAAAAACGGAAATTCGGACACCAAAAGGGAGGATTCAGCTTTAGTAATTTAAGGAAAAATGGCCGCTTTTCAAAAAAGGCAAGAAAATTGAAGTATACTCACTTGTAATCTATTCTTAATGTATATTGTCTTTGATAAACCTGTTTTTACAACTAAAAACTAAACTATCAAAGCCAATTTAAATTTTCCCAAAACATGAGTAACACTCTCGGAATCGGTTCAAGAGTCAACCATCCGGCCTTCGGAAAAGGCTGTGTTGTCCAAGTTCATAAAGTCGCTTATCAAGTTTGTTTTATGGAATATGGACTAAAAAACGTTGGTAAAGAATACCCCTTAGAAATTATTGAAGCTATCGAAGGCAATTCGGAAGTGACGTTTACAGAAGCAGAAAAATCACTCGCTAAAATCTTGCGCGCGTGGTCAGATATGAGTGAAGTAGTGCCATTGGGCGACAAGTGGACGGGCGGAACGATGGTACTCAAACCCGCAGACGACGGATTAAAATCGAAGGAAATTCCTATCGAAACGTTCTTTCATAAAATCGTAATGGTACGCGACCGCATCCGTGTGATGGAGCAGCGAATCAATGCCAGTAAATTGTTAGGAGATGAAGATAAGGTAAATTTGCAGCAGTATATCACCCGCATTTATGGAAGTTTGACAACGTTTAATGTGTTGTTCAAACATACGAAAGATGGATTCGTGGGTAGCAAGAGTTAATTTTTACAATGAGCAATGTGCAATGAACAATGTGCAATCATTACTCATTGCACATTGCTTATTGCTCATTGCACAATGCACATTGCAAATTGCACATTGCAAATTGAGTTTATTTCACAACCTGCCCATTACCCAAATCTTTTTCTCCCGCTACAAAACTCAAATTTCCTTCACCATCTTCCACCATCAAAATCATGCCTTGCGACTCGACACCACGCATCGTTCGTGGCGCAAGATTAACCAACAAAGTTACTCTTTTACCAACGACTTCTTCTGGCTTAAACTGCTGCGCGATTCCCGATACAATCGTCCTGGTTTCGAGCCCAATATCAACCGTTAATTTCAATAATTTTTTTGCTTTTTTAATCGGTTCAGCCGTCAAAACCGTACCGCTGCGTATGTCTAATTTGGTAAAATCTTCAAACGTAATCGTTTCTTTAATTGGCGCACGTTGCTTCGCTTTTTCTGCTTTTAAAACTTCCTCCAATTTCGCTTTTTGTCGTTCAATAATTTCCAAGCGAGATTTGTCTTTTCGGTCGTTGATTTTAGCAAAAAGAATGGTGGGTTCATTCACTTCATGTCCTGTCGAAATGAGTGGTTTGCCCTCCCGGTTATGTTTAATTAATAGGGATAAATCGCCATTTTCTACTGGATTTAGATTAAGCAACTTCCGAATGTTTTTAGATGTATTGGGCACAAACGGTTCGGTCAAAACGCTCAAGGTCGTAACGATTTGCAAACAAACATACATACACTTTTTAATGACGTCACTCTCTGGTTCTGCTTTGAAGATTTTCCACGGTGAAACCTCCTGTAAATAAGTATTTCCCCAGCTCGAAATTTCCATCAAACTTTGTAAAGCCTGTTTGAATTGATAACGCTCAATATTGTCGACTAAATTATCAATAATCAAACGAACGTCCGTCAACTCTTCGCCCAAATTACCTTGATAATCAGGCACTTTTCCACCAAAATATTTATGTGTCAAGACAACTACCCGATTGACAAAATTCCCTAAATTATCCGCTAATTCTTTATCATAAAAATCAACAAATTCATCCCATTTAAAATCGGCATCTTTGTTCTCTGGCATGTTTCTAATCAAAACATAGCGCAGTGCATCTTCCTTATTGGGAAAATCTTTAAACTCCTCCAAATACTCATGCTGTTCGATGCCCCAACCACGTGATTTTGAGAACTTCTGACCCTCAAAATTCAGAAATTGATTCGCCGGAACATTGACCGGCAAAGTGTAATCTCCATGTGCTTTCAACATTGCTGGAAAGACGATACAGTGAAAAACAATATTGTCTTTTCCAATAAAATGTACCAATTCTACATCGTCACCTTTCCAGTAATCTTCCCAATTTTTACCGTTCTCTTTCGCCCATTGTTTGGTACTCGAAATGTAGCCAATCGGTGCATCAAACCACACATACAAGACCTTCCCATCTGCTCCTTCAATCGGTACTTTTATGCCCCAATCCAAATCTCGTGTAATCGAACGCGGACGCAAGCCATCTTCACTATCCAACCACGACAAACATTGTCCAATTACGTGCTTTTTCCATTCCTTTGGGTTGTGTTTCTCAACGCCATCTACTTTCCCATCTTTGATCCAATCGCGTAACCAATCGGCGTGCTTGTCCAAGCGGAAAAACCAATGTTTCGTTTCTCGTAAAGTCAATTTTCCGCCGCCCAGTTTTGACTTTGGATTGATTAGTTCGGTAGGGGAGAGCGTTCGCCCGCAACTTTCACACTGGTCGCCATAGGCTTCTTCATTGCCACAGTTCGGGCAGGTTCCCATGATATAGCGGTCTGCCAAAAACTGCTGAAATTCTTCGTCAAAGTATTGTTCCGAGGTTTCTTCTAAAAATTCATCACCTTTTTCGTATAATTTTAAAAAGAAATCCTGCGCCGTTTCATGGTGCAATTCCGCGCTCGTCCGGTGATAATAATCGAAAGAAATACCGAGTTGTTCAAATGTTCCCTTGTTTAAGTTATGGTATTTATCAATGATTGCCTGTGGAGAAATGCCCTCTTTTTTCGCTCGTAACGTAATCGCCGCTCCGTGTTCATCCGACCCACAAACATAGACCACATCGCGCCCCATCAGCCGCAAATAACGCACGTAAATATCGGCAGGCAAGTACGCCCCAGCGAGGTGACCCAGGTGAAGTGCGCCGTTGGCATACGGCAAAGCGGAAGTGACGAGAACTTTTTTCATTTTCTAAGTTACTTTTTGGTTTATGAACAAATTCTGTATGATTGATTTATCACATAGCGTACATTGTGTTTTCAAATAGCTTTATGAAATTATTAAAAGCTATGTGAAAAGTTTATTATGTAATAAAAGTTAAATCGTCATTGATTGTGTTTGACGATTTGATTCATAGAATTGGTCAAAGAACCATTTTTTAAAATAAGGCGCGAATATACCCTATTTTGAAATAATGGTTAATGTTTAG
>CAYUNA010000062.1:0-12774 GCA_964445895.1 uncultured Saprospiraceae bacterium
CATAATCTCTTCATGCTTTTTTTCTGCTCGCAAACCATCCAATTGTTGCAGAGCATTCATCCAGTTCATCATCCCATCGTCTGCTGCATTTAACTCTTTTAAACTGACCGTGATTCGCTCTAAATCACGCCCCGCAATCGTTTCCTTATTCGCAACTGCCCATTCCTGCAGCTCGTTGTTGACACGGTTAATGTCTGACATTTTTGGCATCACTTCATCGTGTGTAACCATCATGGCATCCCATGCTTTCTGCTGTAATGCTTCGTTGGCTGTAGGCGCAGATGCTGAACCACTACCACTATTATTGTTATCACAGGCGGTAAAGGCAAGACTGGAAACAAAGAAAAGTATTAATATGTTTTTCATTAAATTAGGATATTACTCCGACTTTAAAACGCTTAAAATCGGAAACATAAAAAATTGAGTTCTACGACAAAAGTAAACAAATCTGATAAACATTCTTTTAAAAATAGAGCGTTGGCTTATTTGATGTTGTTCTAAATTAATTCGTTAATTGAGTTTGCTCGACAGGAGTGCCTTCTTCCACTATTTTAAAAAACTGTAATCCGTTTAAAAAAAATCCGGCATTGACTTTCAGGGTATGATTAGATTCTAAGGATTTGGAAAAGATTTCTCGTCCTCTAATATCTAATACAACAAATCTACCTTTAATCGGTACTATTTCCCACTCATCAAGTTTGGCTAATTGTGCGTCCAAAGGTTGTGGTTCAGGAATTATTTTTTCAGGAAACGGTTCTTCTTCTACTTTTTCGACTACCTCTTGAACAACTAAGATTTCTTCTTTTCTTTGCAATAATTTAGTTTCAAAAATGACATTCAAAAGCGAATTTCCGTTAAAACAGTCCTGTCCAATTTCCCAAATCATCACTCCCCCCGTCTGCTCGATAGCCAATGATGTTTTTGCTTTTATGGTCGGAATACCGTTATAATAAGTCTTGCCCACTTGGTCTAAATGGGCGAAAGAAATATTCCTTTTTGTCAAATCACCAAAACTTGCTGTACTCGTTTTTCTACGATTAGAAAAGTCAAATCCGTAGAAAGGTAAACCTAAATTTAGCTTATTGGCTGGCACATTTTGACTCAACCAAAAGTCAATGGACTGCACCGCCAAACTATACGGCGCGTGCTGCCCAGACACGGAAGGCTTCCAAGGACCAGTTAAATCATACGCCATTATATTAATCCAATCAAAGGCGCGCAAAGCTGCATCGCTGATGTGTGGATAACGGTGAATACCAGGTAAAGCCGCAGTCATTTTTAGGTTATGAAATCGCAAAGCAGCTCCCAATTCAATAACAAAATCACTGTAATTGGGTCCCACATCTTCCCATTCCAAATCAACATCGACTCCCTGCATTTTGTGAATTAAAACATAGTCCACGATTTTTTGAATAAAATCTCTCCTAAAATAAGGTTGCTGCAACTTGCGCCAATCTCTGCGCCAAGCTGGCTCAAGTCCACCTCCAGCTAAAGATAAAAATACTTGAACTCCTGCGGCCCGTGCATTAGCAATTACAGGACGTGGGTCTGCATTTTTATGAAATGACAAATTCCCATAAGCATCTGGATTAGCAAATGACAAACAAATATGTGTCATTTTATAATATTCGATTTTGTCATTTAAATGAAAACGATAGGATGGCAGATAGCCAATAACTTTGAAGTCTTGAGCCGCTAATTTAGTGGTAAAAAAGCAAAATAAACAGCTACAAAATAAAACAATTCGCTTTAGATTTTTGGGAATATTTTTTCCAATTTTAAAGAAGCCATTATTCAAAAACGGGTTTACCTCTAACCAATAATTTTTCCTCATTTCGCCTTGTTTGTTCAATAAAAGTAGGGAATGTCAAAGGTAATAAAAAGGTTTGAAAATTAGGACAAAGTTGCGTTATCAGAAGGTTAAATCGCCTACAATTTTTCGACCATGATAAGCTGTGCCCGCAATGTTGTGATGTAATTCCGCTAAATTTTTATCTGTAATTTTCCCTGCCGACAAAACGGTTATTTTGCCCGCGGATAGGTTTATCATTTCTTTCAACACAGGGATTCCCTCTTTAGCTGTTGCTTCACCGCCAGAAGTCAAAACAATATCTATTTCATTGATTGTCAATAACTTACTAAATTCCGTTAAAGTATCACTGCAGGCATCAATCGCTTTGTGAAACGTTACTTTTAATGGTTTTGCCAAGAGGGCTAATGCTTTAGTTTGTTCTAAATTTATCGTAAAATCTTCTTTCAAAATCCCGAAAACGACACCAGCTACGCCCATTTTTTTAAAGGTCAAAATAGTCGTTTTCATCACCGCAAATTCTTCATCAGAATAAACAAAGTTGCCACCTCTCGGACGTACCATAACCATAATTGGAATAGTCAAAACATCCAATAGCCGTTGAGTCAATTCAACCTCAGGCGTGACACCTCCAACCGATAAATCGCCGCATAGTTCAATGCGATTTGCTCCGTTTTTTTCGGCTAAAATGGCTTGATTGTAGGTTTCGACACAGGCCTCTTTTACTATTTTCATTACTGATAAATTTTAGGACATTTCTCTAATTCTTCCTGTACATCATCAAATTTGATAATCCCAAAATCATTGCCCCACGCTTGATTGATATAATTAATGATGTTCGAGATTTCAAAATGAGACAGTTTATTTTCTCCCTTCATTACACTATCGTATTTTTTACCATTGACGACAATTTCACCTTGCATGCCGACACGAATAATGCAGGGCAAATCCTTTTGATTATCGCGTAAATAATCTGCGCCTGCGAGGGGTGGAATTACGCCTGACAAACCTGTTCCATCTTCCATATGACAACTGGCACAGAAGTTTTCATAAAGGATACGGCCTTGACGATAAGTCTCTGTTTCGCAATTGGTTAGAGACAGAATGAAGGTTAAAAACAATGCTAAGAAGGCGATGGTTTTCCACATAATTTATTCGTTTTTTTAGCTTGCCAGCGTACTGATACGTTATTACTTTTTGGGTACTTTTGGTTTAATTATCAACCGCAAACTTTGGTCATATGTTACATAATTCCAGACCCAATTAATAAAAACAAAAAGCCGATTTTTGACACCCATTAATTGGAATAAATGTACAAATAACCAAATGAGCCAAGCAAACAAACCGTTCATTTTCCACTTCGGTAAATCCACGACTGCCAAATTTCGTCCAATCGTTGCCATAGAACCTAAATCTTTATAGGAAAATTCGTTTAACGACTTTCCCTTTTCCATTAATTTAAAGTTTTTAGCGAGATTTTCCCCTTGCTGAATAGCAACTTGTGCGACCTGTGGATGTCCCTGCGGATAATCAGGTTCTTCCATATAACAAATGTCTCCAATTGCGAAAATATCATCAAATCCATCAATTTGATTGAGCCTATTCACCCGAAAACGATTGCCCCAACAGCGACAATCTTCAGGCAATCCTTTCAT
Source organism: uncultured Saprospiraceae bacterium (assembly GCA_964445895.1). Taxonomy (GTDB): domain Bacteria; phylum Bacteroidota; class Bacteroidia; order Chitinophagales; family Saprospiraceae; genus CAYUNA01. Next base: position 3,466 of record CAYUNA010000062.1, read on the forward strand.
TTTGTTACCCGTAATGCCTGCCGCCCAAATGACTTTTTTTGCAGGAATTTTATCCCCGTCTTTCACATAGACAAATTCTCCATCAAAATTAGTAACCCGAGAATTTAATCGAACTTTGACTCCTAAACCCTGCAAATATTTCAAGGAAGATTCAGAAGCATTTTTAGACATCCCTTTGAGTAAAGTATCACCACCTTGCAATAAAAAAATGTCGATTTCATCGCAATCCATCTCAGGATAATCCTTAGGTAAAATGTATTTTTTCATTTCGGCTAAAGCCCCCGCAACCTCAACACCTGTAGGGCCTCCGCCAACAATTACAATGTCAATTAATTTTTGACGTTCTTCAAAATCAGTTGTAACCAGCGCCTTTTCAAAATCATCTAAAATAGCGTTTCTCAAATACAGTGCTTCGGAAACAGATTTCATTGGAATGGCTTTTTCAGCGATATGTTCATTGCCAAAAAAATTGGTGTCTGCTCCAATTGCCAATACTAAATAGTCATATTTTAAATTACCTAATTCAGTACTAATTTCTTTCTTTTCTGCATCAATTGATTCGACATTGGCGACCCGAATGAAGACGTTTCTATTCTTTTGAAACATTTTTCGCAGAGGAAAAACGATTGAACTGGGTTCCAAACCTGACATAGCTACCTGGTAAAATAAGGGTTGAAATTGATGATAATTATTTTTATCAATTAGTACAACTTGATAACCCGTTTTTGTCAATCGCTTCGCTAAATTCAAGCCCGCAAAACCACCACCGACGACGACAATGCGTTTTTGATTGTTTTTTGTATTTGGTATGTTTATAGTCATTTTTTCAATTTGCAATACTTAAGATTGTTTGTTGATGAAAGCAAAAGTAATCATTTACATAAAAAAAGGGCAAGGAAAATATCCCTGCCCTCTATTTAGATGTTTTAAAAATTGAAAACAATCTCAGTTTTTAAAAACTATTTTTTACTCAATGATAACTTTAGTCACTACCGACTTATTATCTTCTTTTATTTTCAAAAAGTAAACACCTGACGAAAGGTCTTGGTTGTCAAAATTATGCTGAATTGTGCCCGAAAGGTTATTTAATTCTACTATTTGCAAGACCACGCCACGTAAATCACTCAATTCTAAAGTTAATTGATTTGCATTGGCATTTTCAATCAAAAGGGCAAATTGTCCATTACTTGGATTTGGAAAAATACGTAGATTCATATTGTTCAACACCTCAGTTGCAGAGGTGGTAATCACGACTACTTCTTCTGTAATCACCCGGTCACCACAATCGTTGGTCAGGGTCATCGTAACTTCATAAGTACCTGGTTCGTCATACATAACCATTGGGTTGGCATCGTTACTTATTTGACCATTTCCAAAATCCCAGGTAATTATATTAGCGTTATTGGAAGAAGAAGTAAAGTTAACTTCGCCATCATTGCCTGCCTGGGAGTCAAAACTACCCGTCGGAATCGCATCCACAAAAATGTCAGTAGTCATCACGTCTGAACCAGCAGCATTGCTTACCGTCAGTTCAATAGTTTTATTGCCGCCTTGCAAGGGATAAGTGACTTCATGAGGCCCCTCGCCGGTAGCCGTTGCAGGAATCGCACCCGAGCCAAAATTCCACGAATAACTCGTTCCATTTTCAGAGGTACTTGTAAAAGTGATGGGCTGGTTGCGGCACAATAAATCAGGTGAAATTTCAAAATTAGCGGTTGGAGCAACCACCACGCTTTCTTCGATATTGATGTTGTCAATGTATAAGTTATTTCCATAGCCATTGACCGCAACAAATCGGATTCGGATTTTATCCATACCAATATATGGGCTTAAATCGACTAAGTCGGTACGCCACTGGTCAGCGGAAGCAGGAGAAAAAATCCCCAATTGAGATGGTACCGTTGCTAATTCTACGGCTAGTTTTTCATAGATAACGTCGTCCCAGGTTGCACCACAATCAGTTGACAATTCAATCCGTAATTCATCCTCAAAACCTGCCTGATAATAAGTATAAGCAACATCAAAAGACAATTTTAAATCACTTCCAGCATTTGTAAAATCCAATGGTTCAAGAACAAAATAGTCTAGTTCTCCAGTTGAAGGATATTGGTAAAAATTCATAGAAACCACATCTGTCAAGTCTCCAGTAATTCCTGTAACAGAAACTTCTTCCCAACTAATCCCCTCATCAGGATTATCGATTTCCCAAAACAACTTCGGGAAGTCTGGCCCCTGAAAATCCTCGGCAACTGCCGGTTCTGCTCCTCCTCCTAAGAAAACTGGAATATCGACACTTAAGGTATCATCTTGTGGCAACGTTTCCCCTGGTGTAGATACCCATGCTTTAAATGCATATGACCCAGCTTGCGTGAATGCAAATGGCGTTTGAAAATCAAACTGAATAAGTTGTCCTGGGTCAATCGTTCCATCCAATGGTTCGACAACAACCGGCTCATCATTAATCTGATACCCTAAGGAAACATTGTCCTGAGCAAGTAGTCCGTTATTGACAAAAGTGATTGACACATTGCCACCAAAATCATCTGCACAAACCAAAGAGCCTGATGAAATTGGCTCAAGAATAGCCGTTAATCGCAAATCATTTTCCTGGTTACAAGAAGTTAATTCACCACCAACCTGAACGGCATTGGTACGTCGGCTTTTTGCGCCATTGTCAAAATTTGCGCTCACCGCCACCCAGTATTCTTGAAACGGGTCAGTGATTGGAATATCAGCAGTAAGGTCTGTGGCATTTGCTACTATTTCCATGTATTTTTCACCCAATAAATAAATATCGTAATTCGTCGCATCAGGAACGGCGCTCCAAGTCAATCGTAAATAATCAGGACAAACCTGAATAACGTCCACATTTGCCGTCATGGGCGCAATGGAAAAAGTCGCGTCACTATCGTCCGAAGCCAGCATACCTCGCCGAACCCGAACTTTAGCGTCTGCGGTCACTTCGTTAGGCACTGTCCAATCATACATCCGCTCGCTACCACCGATAGTTGCGATGTTGGTCCACGTTGCACCGTTATCAATCGAATATTCTACATCAAGAGCACCGACTGCACCTTCCGTATCCCAGTGAATGCGCTCCGTTTCACCTGGCACAAGATTTTCACCGCCAATTGGATAAATGAGGGTGATTTCATCCGCCATTCTAAATTCCCAAATCAAGTAATATTCATGCGTTCCGAACGGTAATTCAAAACCATCGACCGTCAACGTATATTCGCCAGCTTCTGGAAATTCCAGTGCAACTTGCTCTACATTATTTAAATCATCTACACCCGTTGTTGCCGGTAGCGCCAAGGTTGCAGGGTCTGGTGTCGGGTCAAGTATCCAAGGCATATGCACCGACCCATCAATACCCGATAAACTGATATTTAAATCATTTACCAATGCTTTGGTGGTCATGACTGTGCTTGCCTGGTCTGGCCAATAAACCATCACCCGCGCCTGTGCTACTCCAGCAGGAATATCAATGGTATGCGTATTGGGTGTACCCATGTCAATGGTATGATTGGAGTAGCGGTTGTCTTCCAAAGTTAACGCTGCCCGATAGGCATTGACGTGTCCCCATCCAAATCTATAATCAGGACCAACTGTTCCTAAATCATTTGCTGTATTTAGTAAAATAGCCTTCAACAAAGCAGAGTTTGCCGTTTCGCCACCATTCAATTCTGCATAAGCATTGTGCAGCATTGCCGTAATACCTGCCACACCTGGAGCAGCTCCTGAAGTCCCTCCAAACGGTGCATACGTATTGTCAGGGTCAGTAGAAATATGGTCTGCTCCATTGGCAGCGATATCTGGTTTAATTCGTCCATCGTGTGCGGGTCCTCGGCTACTACTTTCCACTAAAGTACCATCGTTATTCAAGTTCGCCGTTGCGATTACATTTTTTCCTTGTTTGTGTCCACCAGTGATATTACCCCATTGGTTGCCTGCGCCGTAGCCGCAACTATTATTATTTGAGTTTCCAGCGGAAAAAACATGTAGCAAAGTTGGGTTATCAAAAACCTGCTGATCAACCGTTTCAGTAGTTTGGGTGTAACCATCATTACAACCATTACTATAGGAAGAATTGGTCACAATAACATCATTATTGAAAAACAAATCCATGGTGTTGTCCAAGAAACTTGCTTCGTAATCAATCACATATAGGTCTGCTCCTGCAGCCATACCTCTGTTGCGTGGATTCAAATTACCTGCTCCCGCAAAAATACCTGATACACCATCGCCATGACTACCTCCAAAACCGTTAGATTCATCTTGGAAAATACGTCCAGTAAAATCAATATGCGGTCCAACAGCTCCATCGTCACGAGTCAAAACCGAAATACCTTCTCCTGTGTAACTTCTGCCCGAAGGAAAATTAGTATCAATTGCATTAGCACGGTGAAGCGACCGACCTTCAATATCATCCTTAACATCCGGTGCAGGTCGCAATTCCAAAAACGCCACATAAGGTAACTCCGCTATTTGAGCAATATCATCTTTGTTGATAGATGCTCGTAGAAAATTGTTGTAACCATTCTCTTGTAAAACCTGAATATTATCCGAGGAACAATAAGCTAAAATATCGTCGTGACGTAGGTTTTTATGATATTTGACCATGACTTCGACTTGATTTCTGTGGGTTGCCCAATTTGGGAATTGACCAGATTTCAGGTTGTCATTAATTTTCAAATCAGCCGTTAATTCAACGATGCTTCGAACATTTAAATCACCTAATTTTTCTAAGTCAAAACTGGCTGGAATCGCTGCCAAATAAGTTTTATTTGGAATATACTCTAATAATTCAATCCCGGCATTTTCTAGTGCATCAAATCCCGCTTGATTGGGTAATTGATAAAATTGCAATAGCCGATAATACTGACCATCAATGACTTCTTGAGCAGAAATCGTGGCAGTAGTCGCATAATCACGGGCATTTTCTGCAAATTCTTGCTTGCCAGTATGTAATAAAACTTCATAATTATTTTGCGCCAGCAAAGCAAGGTTTGACAAAATAAAGACAGCTAAAAACGTAAAAGATTTTAATCTCATAATGGTATAGGATAAGATTGGAGAATTATCAAAATGAAAAGTTTGACGAATTCTGTTTAGAAAAGTATTTTAAAAAACTTCCGAAAAGTAACTAATTATATAAGAAACCCAAAATTTGAAATAGGGTTTAAGGTTATTTTTAAATTAAAATGAATTGTAATGTAGAACAGGAGACAGATTTTTGTGAAAAACCAGGTCAAATCAATCTATTTATTAATTGGGTTAATCGAAGGATTTCAGCGTCCTCATTAAATACATGAAGAGAAATTCTAATGCGCTCCTGTCCTTTTGGAACGGTTGGAAAAAGGATAGCTTTCACCCCAAAACCAGCTTGATTTAATTGGTTGGCTACGGACTTTATTTTTGTATTTCCTTCCATAATTAAACTCTGAATTGGACTGCAACTTTCGACAAAATGTTGCTTTGAGTTTGGCTTTAAAGTATTTAAAAACAGGTCGATTTTATGAAAAATTTGCTTTTGAAAATCATTTTCAATCATTAGTTCATAACTCATTTTGATGCCAATCAAGGCATGAATCGGCAAGGCTGTGGTGTAAATGAAGGAACTCGCATAATTAATCAAATAGCTTTTTAAAACTGCCGAACCCACCACCGCCGAACCATGTCCACCCGCGGCTTTTCCATAAGTCATCACTCTGGCAAAAACGTGATTTTCTAAACCTAAAGCTTGTACCAAACCTGCACCGTTTTCACCAAAAACTCCAAAACCATGGGCTTCATCTACAATCAGTCCGACGCGAGCGTTTCCTTTAGTCAATTCTACCAATTTCTCTAAAGGTGCTATATCGCCATCCATCGAATAGACACTTTCAACAACGATAAAAATATTCCCTTCTGTTGCCTCTATTTTAGCAGCCAAATCGCCTAAATCATTGTGCTGAAAAGGGACTGTTTTTGCTCGACTCAATCGTAGTCCATCACGAATAGAAGCGTGACTTAATTCATCGTAAAAAATAGTGTCTTCGGGGCTAGCGATGCATGAACACAAACCTACATTTGCATTATAGCCAGAATTGAAAATTAGTGCCGCTTCGGTGTGGTGAAAATTAGCAATGTATGCTTCTAAGTCCTCACAATATTCGGTATTCCCGGAAATGAGGCGCGAGCCAGTTGCGCCACTCAATGCTTGAAAACGTTTACTTTCTTTGTCAATTTTTGCTCTGAGTTGTTCATTTCTTGCTAAACCAAGGTAGTCGTTTGAACTAAAGTCCAGCAGGTTACTTTCGCTATGCAAAAAATCCGTCTTGGGCAAGGTTCGCAAGTAATTTTTTGCTTTTCGCGCAGCTATTTTTTTAGTCAAATATGCTTCAATTTCTTCCATGTGGCAAATGTAATATCGCTTTGATTTAAAACCAAATCTCCTGTGCTAACCGAAAAGTATTGGCATGGGCATCTACGATATGCGCCAATTTTTCAGAGTAACCACCGCCCATGCTGATAGCTACGGGAATTTTATGTTGAAAGCAGGTTTCTAAGACAATGCGGTCACGTTCTTTACAGCCACCAATTGTCATACTCAAACGTCCCAATTTATCGGTTTCTAAAACATCAACACCAGAGAGATAAAAAATGAAATCGGGCTGTACTTCATCCAATAATTTTGGCAAAATCTCGCGCAATGTTTTTAAATAAAAAGCGTCTTCCGTTTTATCAGGCAAACCAATATCAAGGTCTGATTTTTCTTTTCGAATCGGAAAATTCTTAGCACCATGCATACTGAACGTGAAAACGCGGGATTCATTTTGAAAAATTTCAGCTGTCCCATTTCCTTGATGAACGTCCAAATCAACGACCAACACTTTTTTGGATAAACCACTACTTATCAATTGATTAGCAGCAATTCCAATGTCATTCAACAAGCAAAATCCTTCTCCTCGATACGTAAACGAATGATGTGTCCCACCCGCAATATTTGCCGAGACGCCGTATGTTAATGCATATTTGGCACATTCAATCGTACCGTTAGCAATGTGAGTACCGCGACGGACTAAGTTTTCTGATAAAGGAAAGCCTATCGCTCTAATTTCTTTTTTAGATAAAGATAAATCTTTCAGTTTTCGCCAGTATTCGGGGGTATGTGTTTTTAAAATAACGGCTTCAGAAACAGGGTCAGGATGAAAAAAATTAGCCTCGGCAATTGTCCCTTCATACAGCAATTGTTCGGGTAGCAATTCGTATTTTTCCATTGGGAATCGGTGTCCCTTTGGCAACTGATATTTATAAATGGGTGAGTAGGCTATTTTGAACACAAAAATGGCTTTTTAATCAATAATGGGGCGAAATTAGGAAAAATTGAAATGGTTGGGGGGGAGAAATCATGGTGATTTCTAAAATCACCATGATTTAGAGGATTACCGTAATTTAAAGAATCACCATGATTTAACTTTTATTCAATAAACAGGACTCCATTTTTCAAAAATCCTGCTCCAATTATACGGTACAGATAAGCTCCTGCGCTGAGGTCTGTAATTTGAATTGTTCCATTGCCTTGTGGGACAATTCCACGCAACAATTCTTTGCCATCCGTACCAAATATCACTATTTCTAAATCTTCAGTGTAAGTACTTTTTATGGTTAGCTCTTGTCCAACAGTTATTGGATTTGGAAAAATCACAATCGGGTTTCCAGGCGCATTAATTGTAATTGTTTGAATGTCAGAATAGGTAAATTGTCCATTCAAATCCACTTGTTTCAACCGATAAAAGGATGTACCTTCATGAGGCGTTCTATCAATGGTTTTGTAAAACTGAACATTGTCGGAATTGCCCTGACTTTCTACAATTCCTAAAGTCTCAAAGGTTACTCCATCACGACTTTTTTCAATGACAAAATGGTCATTATTAATTTCCTCAGCGGTTGTCCATTCAATATCGACGGTTTGTTGGTCATTTAAGGATACTGCAAATTGCAATAACTGAATCGGCAAAACAGCACTCTCTCGCATGATAATAAATTGGCTAAAACTTGAAATTCCATTACCTAAACCGAATGTCGTACTACCAGGGTTTCCAGTCGTCAAAGCATCTGCATAATCTACGGAATTGCCCCAGGTTGTACCGTCGTCGTTGTCATTCCGTTTGTACAATTTGTATTCAGAAGCGACTGCACTACCAGGTACATTTCCGACATTTTCAAAAATAATATTTTCTAAAGGAGAAAAAGTCGCGTTTGTACCATAATTATTAATTACCCAATAGCTCGGGCTTTCTGGAAAATTATTAGGCAATTGGTCAGGATTTAAATCCAAACGAGAAACCACTAAATCACCACTTGGATAAGTTCCTGTTACTGGAAATTCAATGGATAAATCGGTATTCGTAAATGACTTGACACCACTTGTGCTACAATCTACGGTGAAACTTTCGCCACCACCAACCGGCGCAGTAGAAGTCGTTCTGCTCGCAGTGCCCTGCAAAACAGCGTGAGAACCACCTCCAGCTCGATTGAATACATCACCCGATGCTTCGTTAAATTGATAATAATGCTTAAAATTAGTACCGCTACTAACTCTGGTCACATAGAGCACATTACTGTTAGAAGGTGCTTTTTCTACGGTATAAACATGCGCCGAACCCGGGGCATAACTTCGTTCCGCAGCATCTTTATCAAAGTCGAAAGGTCCGATACATTCCCACGCTGAATTTGGCCCACGTTGAGCATCTGCTTGTGCTTTTCTTTGCAAATAAGCGGCATCTGTTAGCTTACCATTTTTCCATGAATTAGCCCCTGAAAATACACCGTTCACATCCCGAGACAAATTTCTCAGCCAATGTTTGTAATATTGAGTATGCCCATTTTTTATAAAATCGTGCGCTTCATAATAAGCATCATAAGCAGCTATTACTGATGCTACATCAGGATTTTCTGCATACATCATAGTTGCCCAATCTGGGAGATTGGGTTGATGAATCCCAGCTGGTTTTTCTTGATGTTGTGTGAATGTGGAACTTGTCGTTAATAAAAGTATTAACAATATAATTGAGTGAAGCTTCATTTATTGTATGGTTAAGTAACGGTAAAAAATGTATTTTTAGGCTGATTTTTTGATATGAGGGGAGTAATTCGTAAATTAACTGGCGACAAAATTCTACTTTGCAAATATATAAGAAAAAAATAAAACAACAAAGAATTTAAGCATTACAGATTTCCAATTTTCTTCCTCCTAATCAGTCAAAAGAACTTTTGTTGCAATGTATTTAGTTTTCAGTCTATTTTTAAAATTAAAGATTTTTT
>CAYUNA010000063.1:0-12742 GCA_964445895.1 uncultured Saprospiraceae bacterium
TGGAGGTCGAAAATTTGCAATTTTCTCCCTCCTTAAAAACCAAAGAAACTTTTGAGACACTGTATTTAGAAAAGGTAATTTATAAATTTTAATTTTTTTTGTTCAAGTTTTTAGGAACGCGAAAAGGACCTCTGTCTTAAAATTAACATAAAAAAGCTGATTTATTTTTAAAATAGCTGATTAAAAGTCTAATTTTGGGAGGTTTTTCAAAAACAGTTTTTTTTAAATAATTCAAAGGCAAAATTCTATAAAGGAAATGCCGAAAAATGGTTAAAAATTTTATTATGAAGATGAAAATTCTTTTGTGTGCGGTTGTTCTTGCTTTTCAAACGGCAGCTTTTGCTCAAATGGCGGATAAAGCACCTGATGACTGGCATCATTTAGACTATGGAAAAGAAGGGTATCAAGGTATAAGTACAGCTAAAATGTATGAAGCTGTAGCGGACAAAAAGCCAGTAGAAGTAGTGGTAGCCGTAATTGATTCAGGTGTAGATGTAGAACACGAAGACCTGAAAGATGTCATGTGGGTGAACGCTGATGAAATTCCTGGCAATGGCATTGATGATGATAAAAATGGATATGTGGACGATATTCATGGTTGGAATTTTATAGGTGGAAAAAATGGTAATGTAGGTGCTGACCAACTGGAAATTACTCGTTTATATGCGAAATATAAGAAGAAATACGAAAGTGCAGATGTTAACGCTTTGTCGAAAAAAGAGAAGAAAGAGTACAAAAAGTATGAGCATTATAAGAAAGTCGTAGAGGAAAAATTACAAGGTGCAGAGGAAAATTTAATGCTGTATTCTACGGTGATGAGCGCAATTAATGCAGTTGGAAAAGAGATTGGAAAGGAGAACTTTACGATGGAAGATTTAGAAAAATTTGAATCTACCGATCCTCAATTGTCACGTGGTGTGGATGTTTTGTCATCTATTTTATCACGAGGCACAACCGTCGAAGATTTGCGAGGACAGTTAGAGGGGGCTATCAAACATTTTGAAGCTCAAGCAAAATACCAATACAACACGGATGCAGACCCACGTTCAATTGTTGGTGACAACTATGCAGATTCTTACGAAAAAGGATATGGTAACAACGAATATGAAGGACCAGATGCAGGTCACGGAACGCACGTTTCGGGAATCATCGCGGCTTCAAGAGGCAATGGCGTTGGTATGGATGGCGTTTCGAATGCATCAAAAATCATGACGCTTCGAGCAGTTCCAGATGGTGATGAGCGAGACAAAGATGTTGCAAATGCAATTATCTATGCCGTTGATAATGGAGCATCTGTGGTCAACATGAGTTTTGGAAAAGGTTATTCTTGGGATAAAGAGGCAGTAGACAAAGCGGTAAAATATGCTTGCAAGCATGATGTTTTGTTAGTACATGCAGCTGGAAATTCTCATCAGAACAATGACAATTCTAACAATTATCCAAACGATAGTTACGAAAAAGCAGGCTGGTTTAAGCCTAAAAATGCTGAAAACTGGTTAGAAATCGGTGCATTGAGTTGGCAAGGTGGCGAAGATGCGCCTGCAACTTTTAGCAATTATGGTAAAGAACAGATCGACGTATTCTCTCCAGGTGTGGCGATTTATTCTACTGTTCCTGATAATGAATATGCGCACTTTGATGGTACCAGTATGGCGGCTCCTGTAGCGGCAGGTATTGCAGCCACGATTCGTTCGTATTTCCCAGATTTATCGGCTATTCAAGTTAAAGAAATATTGATGCAATCAGCCGTTCCACAAACTCAAAAAGTAAAAACGCCAGGTACTGGTGAATTGGTTGACATGAAAGAGTTGAGTGTTACTGGTGGAACTGTTAATGCTTATCGAGCTATAGAGTTGGCAAAGAAAACAGAAGGAAAAGCGAAGAAAAAGAACCGTAAATTCAAGATGATGACTCCAGCAGCAGGTGCAGCATCTGATGCAGTTCGTCCATAAAAAGCAATGATTGCTTCTGAAAAAAATAATCCGTGGTGCGGGCGAACAGAGAATCGCTATTGAACTTGCAAAGAATAGTTCATATTCTCAAAAATAATTTTTGTCGGGTCAAGTGATTTAAATTATTGATAAAAATATCTAAAACCTTGTCGTTTTTCAATAAATGGCAAGGTTTTTTATATTTAATTATAAAATGTAATCCCTCCAAACATACCCTCCTAACTACATTTATGGCAATTTTGCTTGCCAATCCTTCGCCAAACACAGCTTAAACTTTTTTTTTAGCAAGGTATTGACTACCTTTGTCCCTATTGTTTATAGGATATTATTTGAATCATTTGACCTAATTGTCGATGATTATCTCTCCCCCCTACCGATTTTCACTAAGAGTCCTCCCTATTTCATAAGTGAAATGAATTCAATAACTTGAACCATTATGCTTGTTCTTTTTCCTTCTAAAAACCTTTAAAAATAAGTCCGTAACGCGGCTATGCACTGATTTTTAAACCTTTTTACAAGAAAAAATTACGGCGCATTCTGGCTCAACTTATTAAATTCATTTCACTAAGCTGATTTTTCAGACCGATTTTGTGTATTGCAAAATCTAATCTGTCTGTTTTAAACGTACATTATTTTGGGAAACTCTTGGTGCTCAACACTATTGAAACACCATGAATCTAAACCTATAAATCTCATGAAATCCAGACATTCTAATATGCTGGTCTTACTGTTAATTCTTGGCGGTTTTACCAAACAGCTTCTATCACAACCTATACCAACTTTTTCTTGCAACGATTTAGTCCACCTTTCTCTTGGCAACGACTGCGAAGGCTTGATTACTATAGATGAAATTTTGGAAGATGATGGCTACGACGAAAATGATTTTATTATTGAAATCTCCGAAGACAACGGCACCGCTGTTTCTAATCCCATTACAGGTGCATATATTGGCGAAACGGTGACCGTAACGGTGACTCAAATTGCGGATGGCAACTCTTGTTGGGGAATGATTTTAGTTGAGGATAAATTTCCTCCAACAGTGACCTGCACCGATGTTTCTATCGAGTGTTTTCAATCACCTAACCTTGCTTCTTTACCTATTTTAATAGATAATTGCGACCCTAATCCAACACTTTATTTAGTAGAAGAAGTTATCAATAACGACGATATTTGCAATGGCGTGACGATTGTAAGAACCTATTTGGGAGAAGATGCTGATGGAAATACCTCCAATTCTTGTCAGCAGACAATCATTGTAAATACGCCACCGCCGCCCACCTTTCCAGCCCCGGTTTCTCTGGATTGTGCCGCAGTAATGGCAGATACCTCTCTTTTAAATCCAACAAATACAGGGCTTCCAAACGTAGCCCAGGGACTTTATTGTCCTTATACTTTTTCTTACAGTGATGATATTTTACCTGAATGTGGAAGTTCCTATAGAATTTTGCGGTCTTTTTCGATGATGAATTGGTGTACAGGACAAGTGGTGACACAAGGGGCAAATGGCAATAGTAATGTGCAAGCCATCGAGGTATTGGACAATACGCCGCCGATTATCGAAATGATGCCTTATGAAGTAAATATTAACGTGGCTGCCGAACATCCAAACGCTTGTAATTCACAAGGTTTATTGCAACCCGCGATGATTTCGGATAATTGCAGCGAGTGGACAGTGGCTATTTTTACACCTGTTGGTGAAGCAACTTATTCTAATGGAGTTGATGGTGTAGACGGTGGACTTATTCCGTCTCCAGGCTTGGAGTTAGGCGACCATATTATTACTTATATCGCGACGGATGATTGTGGAAATATTAGCGAATTGGAGGTGACCATCACGGTAGCGGACAATACACCACCAACGCCAGTTTGCGATGAAATTACAAGTGTTTCCCTGACGTCTGGAACGGAAGTTATCGTCAACGCCGAAGTTTTTGATGATGGTAGCCATGACAATTGTTGTCTGGAAAGTTTTGAGGTACGTCGCATGACTGACCCTTGTGGTGTGACTGGAAATACGCAATTTAACCCTACAGTTACGTTTTGTTGTGAGGATGTAGAAAACCCGGATTTACAAGTGATTTTAAAAGTAAACGACTGCCATGGAAATACCAACACTTGTATGGTACAGGTGGATTTAGAAGATAAATTGGCACCGACCGTAGCCACTTGTCCTGCGGATACCGCAATTTTGTGCGACTACTTTATGGAGGATTTAATGGCGGCTTTATTAGTTGAAGACTTTGCCGTTTTTGACCCGGTTTTTGGGACACCAACCTTTGAAGATAACTGTACCACAATAGTCTCAGAACCATTTTTTACGGATAATCTGAACCAGTGTTCGGAAGGCACCATTTCGCGGATGTGGACAGCTACGGATGCGAGTAATAATGCGCCTGCGGTCTGTGTGCAAAATATTGTTGTGACGCATGTTTCGGATTGGGTGGTCGAATTTCCAGAAGATAAATTTGTCGAATGTGGAGAGGAATTGCCTGAGACGGGTGAGCCAGAAATCTTTTTTGAAACTTGTGAACTTACTGCCATTTCTTACGAAGATGCCTATTTTGATATTGTACAAGATGCGTGTTTTAAAATCGTTCGATCCTGGACAGTAATTAATTGGTGTAACGTCAACCCGAATTTTCCTGACCTTTTGGTAGAGGATTCGGAAGCTGTTTTAAATGTAGATTTGAATGGTGATAATAGTCAAAATGGGCGCACTTTTCAAGATGGTTTAAATGCTGGAAATTATAATCCAAATGCATTTATCAACGGTGCGCAACCTGATGGTGTGATAAAATATGAGCAAATTATCAAAGGAAATGATACCGTTGCCCCCGTTATTACCTGCCCTGAAAACTTAGATTTTTGTGTAATTGAAGATGATTGTTCCACAACGGTTGAACTGCCACTACCGAGTGTTCTTGATTGTAGTTTTGAACTGGATATCACTGCGACCACTTTGTTTGGTAATGGAAACATCATCGACAATGTGTCTCCGGGTATTTATGACGTAACCTATACCGTATCTGACAACTGTGGAAATACAAGTGTTTGTGAAACAGATTTTGCAGTTAATGATTGTAAATTTCCAACTCCCAATTGCGTTTCTGCCCTGATTATTGAATTGAATGAAAATGGACAATTGACCATCAATGCAAGAGATTTTGATGCTGGAAGTTTTGATAATTGCCCCGGGGATTTGGCATTTTCATATTCATTGGATGAAATGGATTCTTTGAAGACATTCAATTGTTTTAACCTTGGTTTGGGGCAGTTGATTGAGATATACTTAACCGATGCAGCAGGCAATCAGACTTTTTGTGAAACGGTAATTTTTGTACAAGACAATATGGGGTCTTGCATGGGTAATCCACTGATTGCGGGTACGATTGAGACCGCAGAAGGCGACCCGGTTAGTGGCGTTTCTATTTCCATAAATGCTAATAATACTCCTGCTTTCGAAACAGGTGATAATGGTCAATTTTTATTTGAAGATTTAGAAAATAACGGTGATTTTACGATTACACCAGATAAAGATTATTTTGATTTAAATGGTGTTTCAACCTTTGATTTGGTCATCATTAGCAAACATATTTTAGGGACTCAATTAATGACTAATCCATACCAAATGATTGCTGCTGATGCCAATAAATCTAACACGATTTCTACTTTGGATTTAGTACAAATTAGAAAATTGGTTTTATTAATTGACGATAGTTTTAGTAGCAATACTTCCTGGCGTTTTTTCGATAAAAATCATGTATTTAACAATCCAACTAACCCGTTTTCGGATATGCCGACGGAGGTGTTAGATTTTAATAATTTGAATGAAGAAATTACGAATGCTGATTTCATTGGTGTCAAAATTGGCGATGTCAATAATAACGTTAATCCATTGCAATTAGCAGCTGCTGATGACCGAAGTTTTAAAGATAAATTGCTTATTTTGACTGATAATCAACGTTTTATAGAAGATGAAATTGTTGAAGTAAACTTTGAAATTGAAACAAATGACTTGCTCGGCTACCAGTTTACGCTTGATTTTGATACTGAAAAATTAGAGTTGATAGAAATTAAAGACGGATTGGCAACACAAGAGAATTTCGGTTTTTCGAAGGAAAAAGAAGGGGCAGTGACGACAAGTTGGAATGGAGATATTTTAAGTGAAAGGTCAACGCTTTTTACAGCGATTTTTAAGGCTAAAACGGCTGGTGATTTGAACAATAGCGTATTTATTAATTCAAAATTCACAACGGCTGAAGCTTATAATTCTGAGTTAGAATTTTTAGAAATATTGCTTCAATTTTCTAATCAAAATGGGGTAGTGCTTTCACAAAATGCGCCGAATCCATTTACACAAACAACCACTTTTCAGTATGAATTATCGACTGCATCGACTGTAGAATTTACCATTCAGGATATTGCAGGAAAAACAATTTTTGCCACCACGGAAAATGGAAAAAAAGGGACAAATCAATTGAAAATTGCAGCTAACGATTTGGCTGGTGCTGGGATGTATTTTTATCGAATGGAGGTGTTGGGAGAAACAATTTCAGGTAAAATGATTTTGATTGAGTAGTTTTAGTCCACTTTTTTTTGAATTATGACAAGAGAGAAGAAATGGTCAGAAACAAGTTTTGTAAAACTCGTTTCTGACCATTAAAATCCTTTTAAAAAAAACTTCTGCAATTAAACTCATACACCAACACTATTCCTTCTCCAGTTCCTTCACTAATTCTTCTAAATTCCAGGCATCTTCTAACCGATATTCCCCAATCTTTGTCCGTGTCAATTCCGTTAAGTATCCGCCGGACTGCACTGCTTTTCCAAAGTCGTACGCCAGCGAACGGATGTACGTACCTTTACTGCATTCTACTCGAAAATGTAGTTTTGGCATTTCAATATTATTAATATCAAAACTATAGATAGAAACAGGTCGGGGCTTGACTTCTACGACGATACCTTTACGGGCTTTTTTGTACAAAGGTTGTCCATCTACTTTGATGGCAGAAAACATCGGTGGATATTGTTCTAAATCTCCCAAAAATGTTTTTCGAGTATATTCAATCAACTCATTATCAATATGTTCGGTAGGATATGTTTGGTCGATTTCGGTTTCGGCATCGTAGGATGGAGTCGTTCCACCCAGCGTAATTTCACCAGTATATTCTTTTGATAACCCTTGAAAATCGGCGAGTTTTTTAGTGAATTTTCCTGTACAAATAATCAACAAACCTGTTGCCATCGGGTCGAGGGTACCTGCGTGTCCGACCTTAATTTTTTTTACGCCAAGTCGATGTTTGAGCTTGTAGCGTATCTTGTTGACAACATCGAAAGAAGTCCAATCTTTGGGTTTATCTACTAATAAAGTAGCACCTGCTTGAAAATCGTATTGGGACAGCGGTTCGTCGCTATTCATGTATTTTATTTTGATGAAAAAATATTTGGGAACTCAAATGTTTCTAAAAAAAATCGACTTTTACAAGAAAAATCGGTTTTTTAATTATTAACCTAACAAATATACGGCTATAGAAACAATCGCTACGGCAAAACAGTAAAATGAAAAATATTTCAATTGGCTGTTTTTAACCAAACCAATCATCCATTTACAGGCAACTAATCCAGTTAAAAAGGCGGCGATAAAACCAGCAATCAATGGCATTAATTCCGCCGTAGATTCAGAAAATGCACCGTCCATAATATCCTTGGCAATTTTTCCAAAAATCAACGGAACGACCATTAAAAACGAAAATCGTGCTGCTCGTTCTCTATCAATACCAAGCAATACTGAAGTTGAAATCGTTGCTCCAGACCGAGAAATACCAGGTAAAATTGCAATCGCTTGTGCAATTCCAATGAGCAATGCGGCAGGAAAAGATACGGTCTTATTCGTATTTTTAGCACGGTCTGCTAGAAAAAGAAGTAAACCTGTAACCACCAGCATTGCACCGACGAGTAGGATATTTTTATTAAATAATTCTTCAATTTCTGTTTCAAAAAACAAACCTACTGCCGCGGCTGGAATCATGGATAAAATAATTTTCAGCGAAAACCAGGTCTCCTCGTTGACCACCAATGACCGACCGCCCACATAGCGGAAAAAATTGCCGACAAATTGCCAAAGTCCAACTAAAATTTCGCCTATTTCTTTTCGAAAAATGACCATTGTACTGAGCGCAGTTGCTGCATGCAAAAACACGGTCATCAACATACTTTCCTCAGCAAGACTATCATCTTGCATAATCCATTTTGCCAATTCTAAATGACCACTACTGCTTACTGGTAGGAATTCTGTTAGCCCTTGTACAATTCCCAAAACGAGGGCTTTGAGTATCTCCATCATAGTATTATAATATTGAAAAAATTTGCGTTTAAAATTTGTAAGTTCAAAGTTTTTTATTCGGGAGTGCTTGCAATAGGGGAGATTTGTTGATTTATTATTCTGCTGGTAATCTGTTGAAAATCAGTAACTTGAATAATAATTATAACTGCATGTAATTTAGACATTTAGTTTTATCTCAATTACTACGTGACACTGAAGATAAAGCTAAGTAACGGTGAAATAATAAGTCCACTTGGCGGAGTTATTATTTCATCGTTACTAATATGGTTAAATGTTAAGTGAAACGAATTCAATAACTTGAGCCATTATGCTTGTTCTCTTTCCTTCTAAAACACTTCGAAGGCTATGCAACGATTTTTTAAATGTTTTACAAGAAAAAATTACGGCGCATTATGGTTCAACTTATTAAATTCGTTTCACTAAAAAATCAAGTCTCAAAGAAATTACCGCTTAAAAATAGCATAAATCTCCAAAGTCAATCCCGCTAAAATCAAAATTGGGGCAACAACTGTAATTCTTTTATTGTAAATGATATTTTCATCCCAAATATCTGGCGATGGCATTGCCCCACCTGTCATACAAGCCAATCCGACAAAAATCAAGCCCAAGCCTATCAACATTAAGGTATATTGTTGTTTGCCAAACACCAGTTCTACTGAATGTTTCGCTGTAGCAGTGGTCGTTTTTAGTCGAGTTGCAGTTGTTGCAGTGACTTTATTTTTAGATGATTTAGTACTAATCACCACTTTCTTTTTTGCTGGTTTATTTTTACTCATATTAATTTTTTCTTGAAATACACCCTATCAATCAGTGGGTTCAGCGCAAAGGTAAAATTTTTAAGGAAAAGATTTGATCTCTTGGACGATAAGTCTAAAAGGATTTAATGACTGGACACTAATAAAGGTCATCTACTCGCATTTTTAAATATTTTTTCACGACATACCAAGTGCTGGTTGTAGTTAATAACACACCAAGAATAACTAAAATGATAAACATTAAGAGGACATTCCAGGTTGGATTCATTTCATTCAGTTCTGGAATTTCGGAGTAGGCGACAATTAGAATAACAATCAAAAGCCCAATTGCAATTAATGCACTTAAAAAGCCATGTTTGAAGCTACGGCGCAAATATGGTCGACTGATAAACTCCCAGGATGCGCCTACCAATTCCATGTTTTTAATCAGAAATCGATTGGCAAATAAGGAGAGTTTCACTGTATTGTGAATGAGTGTAATCGCAACTATTATGAAGAAAAATGCAATACCAAGTCCGTAGTAACTTAGTTTTTCGATGTTTTGTGCAATAGCGTTTACAAGATTTTCTTGATAAAAAACATCGTTGACAAAGCTGTTTTGCTTCAAATCAGACCGAATAGCGGATAGCTTCGAGGCATTTAAAAAATCCGATTTCACATTGAATGTCAAAATGTCGTAAAGTGGATTGGGTAAATCTAATTTCATGAATTCTTCCCCAAATTCTTCTTGCATCATTTTCGCGCCTTCCTCTTTGGCGATGTATTTGACTGAGCCAGGTTTTGCAAAATCTTCGCGACTCAACTTCCGTTTGATTTTGTCAATATCTTGCTGATTTGTACCTGATTTTAATTCGACAATTATTTCGACTTTTTCCTTGGCAAATTTTATCACTTGCTGCCCTTGCAAAACGATAAAACCAAAAAATCCCAATAAAAATAATACCAATGCTACGCTAATGATGGCATAGGAGTAATTGGGGCGCGATTGATAATTTTTGAAATTAGACATATTTATTTGGCTTCCTCTTCTTTTTCCATATCCGCTACCACTTTATCCATTTTGGCAACTAATTTATCGAGTTCATCTGTCAAATCTTTTCGTTCTCTGTTCAACTTTTTTTCCGTTCTGGCAAACGATGAATCATCATCGTAGGACTCTGGCATAGCCTCTTCTTCGGCTGATAATTCTTTTAATCGTTGTTCCAATTCCTTACGCGTATCGTCCAATTCAGCGATTCGGTCTACATATTTTTCGTCAATATCTTTGGCTCGTCGTTTAAGTTTATCAAAAACATTTCCGACTTTGTCCAAGGCATCATCATACTTTCCTTCGTCAAATTTTTTCTTTTCAGATTTCAACAAATCCTTCACAGCAACGCCTGCTTCTTTGATTTCGCTGAATACTTTTCGAGCATTTTCTTTCTCGGTTGTATCGCCTAAAAATAGGTTGTAAACGAGAATTCCCAATACCATGATGATGATTAATTTGAATAATTGTCTAATCATTTTGCTAACAATTTAAGTAATATAATGACACAAATGTAAGTATTTGTTAGAAACTGAACGCTTTTTGTATGGAAAAAATAAATTTTATTTTTAAGCAAAGAGATATAGTTTTCAAAACAGCGCATACCCAATTTTAAAATTGAATATATGTTTTTTTGCAAAACACTATTTCGGTATAATGTTAAAAAAAACTTAATAAAAATGATTGTTTAAATAAAAAAAGAGCTACATTTGACCATAATTGAAATACTGAATCTTTCCTGAACAATCCAGAAATTACAAATTATTCGCCTAAAGAGCTGATATTCAGCTTGTTATTTTAAAAAGAAAACTTCAAAGCCTAAGAGTTATTAATCAAATTCTTTAACAAACATTACATACTATGCTTGCAAGAATAGCAATACCAATCATCGCGTTTATCGTGTGGTGTTTTGTCTGTCAGCACTGGTACGTCTGCCATATTAAACAAAAATGTGAAGAAGTACCAGCCGCAGCAGCAGTCGTTGCACCTACTGAACCTGCAGCAGCAGTCGATAATCGTCCATTGGTTTTTAATTGGGCTGATGCGACTGCCATTACCAGGGATGGATTTTCTGCCTATCGCGACTCTCTAGTTGGTCAGTTAAAAGATGGTCAAATATTAGAGATTGTCGGTCATTATTCCAAGGACGAAGCTGCCCCTGAAGGTTTTCCAAATATGGGAATGGCGAGGGCTTCCAAAATTCGAGATTTACTATCGGAGTTCATTCCAACGGAACAAATGTTGCCTGTTTCTCGGTTAGTTCGACTACCTGACGAAGCGAAAACTGAGTTATTTGAATCTGCTTCATTTAATTATTTAGACCCAGATGCGGAAGAGGAAGCAGAAATCGTAGAAATGGACGACCGAATTATTATTCAATTTCCTTTCAGTAGTGCAGAAAAAGAACCAGACCCTAAAGTGGATGCTTATCTCACCAAATTGGCAGAAAGGTTGAACGAAACTGACGAAACGGTTTCCATTACTGGACATACAGACAATGTAGGTAGCGAAAATATGAATATGCGTTTGGGGCGTGCAAGAGCAAGGCATATCAAAACGGTTCTCATTAAAAAAGGAATTGATAAAAAACAAATTTCGATTGATTCTAAAGGTGAATCTGAACCTGTTGCAGATAATGATACAGATGCTGGACGGCGCAAAAATCGACGTGCAGAATTGGTTTTAAACAAACAATAATTAAAAATTGTATAGGCGTGAAGGGATAAAATTTGAGTGATGAGATGAATGGGATTCACAGCTTTTTACATCAAAAATAATACAATCATGTTTCAAGATATAACACAAGGTCCTGGCGGTGCAGATTACAGTACCCACACTTGGGAAATTTTATTAATGCTTTTAATAGCATTTCTTTTAGGCTTATTATTGGGATACCTTTTATGGTATCGTTACAAAAATCGGGTTGGAGAGTTAGAAAACGAAAATGCTCGTCTACAATCTCGTTTGTCAGATATGGAAAAAGACCATGCTAGTCTGCGTTACGCACACGACGAGCTGGATAAAGATAATAATGGGCACAAAGCGCGAGTACGCTCTCTGGAAGCCGATAACGCAATACTGGCGGGCAAATTGAGTAGCCTGGAGAATGAATTAAAATCCGGTGTTGTCGATAAAGCTAAAGATGCGGGTACGTCAGGAGGTAGCGCCGCATTAGGAGGTGTTGCAGTCGGTATTGGCAATATTGGCGGTGCGGTGAAGCCTGATAATTTGAAAAAAATCGAAGGGATTGGGCCGAAAATTGCAGGTTTATTAAATGAAGGCGGTATTCAGACTTTTAATCAATTGGCGAATTCAAAGGTTGAACGATTGCAAGAAATTTTGGATGCTGCGGGCCCTCGTTACCGTATTCATAACCCCGGAACTTGGCCAAAACAAGCAGAATACGCAGCGGCAGGTGATTGGGATAAGCTCAAAGAGTATCAAGACTTTTTGCAGGGCGGAAAGACCCCAACTTAAATCACGTTTTTTAGGGAGGCAATTATGATAACTCGGAGTATCGAATGAAAGTGCAAGGCTTGTGACCTAAGATTTGGTCATAAGCCTTCTTTTTTGCTTGAAAATCTTACGATTTTATCACTTCCAAAATATAAAAAATTAGGCGGTGTACCAAATGTAATGCTATAATTCTTTAGCTATCATCAGT
>CAYUNA010000064.1:0-12731 GCA_964445895.1 uncultured Saprospiraceae bacterium
CTGACGGCTATGGTTAGGAAACTTCAAACATCTGCACGGGGCTCGGGCGGTGGTTGTTGGAGGATTGGGAAACTTAGGACATCGGGAGAAAAAGAAAAGACCATAAAAAGATTGGTCGTCAGCAAATAATTAACTTAATTTTCTGTTTTTATTACAAGTTTAATAAATGAAAAATGGGAAGTAGCTTTTACTTCCCATTTTTAAATTTGATACCTTATATGAAATATTTTATCCTTTTGTTCTTACTAAATATTCCAGATTTAGCATTCTCTCAAAACGGTAAATTAGAGTTAGGAATAGATTTATTGCCCGCCATACTTCCAACAATACAAGGTAAAGAAAAAATATTAGGATTTGAAATCTTTGTTAAATCCCTTTTAGAAAAAGCTGAATTAAGATTAAAAATTGGCTATTCTAAAGACCCTATACATGATAGCCGTTTAGTAAATAGAGCTACCTATAAATTTGACAATGATTTTGACTTCGTCAGTTATCACAATCCTAATGGGTATTATTTTCTTAATCTTGGTTACGCTCAAAAATACAATTTTAAGAAAACGAGTTTTATTTATGGTATGGATATTCGGTTAGCTAGATATAATGGATTATCTACTATTGAGAAGGTACATATTTCAGGTACAACTCAAGTTGATTTTGAAAATCTTAAAAGTAATTATTCATCTATTGGTCTTCTTCCATTTGTTGGAATTAAAGTAAACATTGTAAGTAATATTTTCTTAAATCTTGAAATTGGTATTATTGGCAACCTTGTTTTTGGAAAATATATATTTTTAAATGAAGGTGAAAATGAAGTTGAGTTAAATTTTCACCGTTTTGAATCAAATTGGGGAGTAATGACTAACGATTTGTCTATATCTTATGTTTTTTAGAAGCATATAAAACCGTTATCCAAAACAAAGTTACATCTCAAAAACTACCCGTCATTATCTCTAACCCTTTTCACAATCTGCCCAACCGCAGCGCGGTAACACGGCTAACCTCATTTTCAATTTCAGCCGTAATTTTGAGTTGGATTCTTCTAGTTTGCACCATATTTTATGCCCGCTAAAAAGCTACTTAAATGCCGCATAGTAATTGCTCCTTACAACAAAAAATCTATATAAAAACTAACTTTTACGTTTTAACGCCTGTAATTTTATAAATTTGCAATACTTAATATTGAGTACTATATCTTCAATTTTCAACTCCAGTCAAATTTTTCCAACAATTGCAACACGATAAAGATTCACATAATAATTTATATCAGCAGGAATTTGAACAGCTTTTTATGCAACATTTTCCATCTCTACTGACGTATGGATTTCATCTGAGCAGTGATAGAGATTTAACTAAAGATATGATTCAGAGTTTGTTTTTAGAACTTTGGGAAAAACGACCTCCACTTCATTCTGTTGCGCATTGGAATGCCTATTTAAAAAAGGCACTCCATCGAAAAATTGTTCAAGAACTCAAAAGAAAAAATCGAACTAACCATACTTTAGACACTACCCTCTCTGTCCTTGCCGAACCCTCTTATGAGCAGTTATTAATCAATTTTCAAACGGAATCTGACCGTAAGGCAAAAGTTCAGAATGCACTACAAAATTTGCCCCTTATTGAAAAAGAAATGTTAGAAGCCCGATTTAAAAATGGTAGAAGTTATGAAGAAATTGCGGCACAGACGGGTAAAAGTAAGCAAACCGTTTACAATCAGATTTACAACGCTATAAAAAAACTAAGAAAAACATTAGTGAAAAAAATTCAATAAACTAAGAGCATGTCTAGTTTTTATACGAAATGAAATGGCTTTAGCCGCCGAGCAAAACGTAAAGAAACTTTTGTTACACGGTACTATGCAACGATTTTTTAATTTTTTTTAGAAAAAAATCATTTTTGAATAGTAAAACCTTTCTTTAAGCTCCTCTTAATAAAAAGAATGGGTGTTTAATAAATTTTCTTTTTGTGGAGCGTTTCTTTTATCCATTTGCAAAAAATGCCACATCCATTTTTATTTGAAAATATTAAATAATGAATAAAAACAATATTTCTGTCGAATCCTTAGCTGCCGATGAGCATTTTCAACGCTTTTGCCTTGCACCAAATGATAGCGACCGACGTTATTGGGAAAATTGGGTTGTTCAAAATACACAACATCATGTGGCATATTTAGAAGCGATGAATTTGGTGCGCAATCTCGGTCTTCAGCCTAACTCTGAAGAAATTTTAGGAGAATTAGAAAAACTTCGTGTAGGGATAAAAGAAACTCAAAAGCCAGTTGTTCAAATTGATAGTCGCCGTTCATTGTTGAGGATGGCTGCCGTATTTTTGGTTTTGATGATGGCAGTTGGTTTGTGGAAGCATTTTGATAAGCAAGAAGTTGAAATGCTTGCCTATGAAACAGCTTATGGTAAAACGAAAGAAATCGCCCTATCTGATGGTAGTCATGTTATCTTAAATGCGAATTCCAAACTCCAGGTTATTAAAGAATTAGCGACCACAGGCAAGCGAGAAATTTGGTTGGATGGTGAAGCGTTTTTCAAAGTGGCTCACCAAAACGGACAACCATTTATTGTTCATACCCAAAAAGGCGACGTCCGAGTACTGGGAACGTCTTTTAATGTTTCTCAAAGACAAACTGATTTTGAAGTGACATTAGTTGAAGGAAAAGTACAATTACAATTGCCCAATGATACAAAAATCAATCTCCAACCAGGTGAACAAGCTCAAGTCTCCAATCAAACGATAGATGTAATAAAAGTAGATACTGAAACGACAGCAGCGTGGCGTACCAATCGAATGAATTTTAAAAATATCCCAATTCGCCGCATCATTACTCAAATTGAAAACGATTTTGGGTGGTCTATTCAGGTAGAGAATAAAACGCTCTTGAAGCGTAAAGTAAATGCACAAATTCCTGAGAACAACCCTTATCTACTATTTGAGGCTTTGACTGCTATTTATGATTTAAAAATAGAAAAAGTCGCAGAGGGAGAATATATAATAAAGTAAATGCTTGGACAGAAACAAGTTATTTTTGTCCAAGCACTTACCCGAACACATTTATTAGCGGTTTTTAGAACTAAGATTTTACAAATAAATATGTTCAAGTAATTAGAAAAAATTACATACCACAAACATGGAATTTGTGGTGCACCATCACTAATTAGTAAAAATATGAAACAAAAATTACACAAAATCGGGCTACTCGTCTGTTTGCTGTGGACGAGTTCAGTCACTGCCTCATTTGCCAATTTTAATGGTGATATTTTACTACAAAACACCACAAATGTTCCACTGACGAAAGCTGTGGATGAAATCGCAGCAGCCTATCAAGTGTCCATTGTTTATGATGTAGAACAGCTGGAAAAAGTAACGGTAAACAATTGGAAAATTAGTCGTCAAAGTGCGGAGAATGATTTGAAATTTTTATTAAAAAATCACAATTTCACCTACAAAAAAATCAATGCGACTACCTTCGTTATCAAGAAAATTAAAGGCCAGAAATTAGAAAGTAATGTAAAAAAACAACCATCCCCGCAAAAGATTTCTCAGCCTACTATTCAAAAATTAACTGCCAAAGGCTTTGTATATGATGCCGATAGCAACGACCCGCTGATTGGGGTGAATGTTGTTGTTAAATCAGGAAAAGAAGGGGCAGCAACTGATTTGGACGGAAGCTTTTCTATTATAGTGGAAGAAGGTGACGTATTGATTTTTAGTTATTTAGGCTATTTGGAAAAAGAAATAAAAGTAAAAAGTAGCGACCTCGGCGTGGTCTATTTGGAAACGGATGCCAAACAATTGGATGAGGTCGTCGTCGTTGGTTATGGTACACAAAAACGGAGCGATTTGACGGGGGCGTTGTCCTCGATTGGTGAAAAGGAATTACAGTCCTTGCCTTCTACGGGTTTAGACCAGGCTTTGCAAGGTCGGGCAGCGGGTGTTTTTGTAACACAAAATTCGGGTGCGCCAGGGGGTGCAGTTTCTATTCGCATTCGCGGAATCGGTTCGACGTTGACCGCAGAACCACTGTACGTCATTGATGGAATTCCGGTAGTGAATGACAATCAGGGTACCTCAACCAATTTTTCAGAGTTGGACGGAGGTGGACAAAACTCCAATGCACTCAATACTATCAATCCTTCTGACATTGAATCAATTGAGGTTCTAAAAGATGCTTCGGCAACAGCAATTTATGGAGCACGAGCCGCCAATGGAGTCGTCTTGATTACAACCAAACGTGGAAAAGAAGGAAAATCAAGTATCGCTTTTGATACTTATTATGGAGTACAAAAATTATCTCGAAAGATTCCTGTTCTCTCCTTGCAAGAATATGCTCAATATTATCAAGATGTCGGTTGGGACCCAATTCCAGAATTTGCCCGCCCAGAACTGTTGGGTCAGGGAACAGATTGGCAGGATGCGGTTTTTAGAGAAGCTACCATGCAAAATTACCAGTTGACCGTGTCGGGCGGTAATAAAAATACGACTTACGCACTTTCAGGTAGTTACCACTTTAAAGAAGGTATTGTAGTTGGGTCAGACTTTAATCGTACTTCGACTAAAATTAATTTAGACCACAAGTTTAGCGATAGAGTTCGAATCGGCAATAGCCTTTTAGTTAGCCGCACCAAAGAAAATATTACATTTAATGACAATAGTAACGGAGTTGTTTACACCGCTTTACTGATGGTGCCTAATGCGCCCGTTCGCAACGCTGACGGGTCTTTCGCTGGCCCGCAAGAAGAAATAACTCTAGCTTTTGACAATCCCGTTGCCCGTGCGTTGGAGACAGAAGATGTCAATGAAAAAACTCGATTGCTTGCCAATATTTATTTAGAAGCAGACATTTTTCCATTTTTAAAATATCGAACAGAATTTGGTACAGACCTCGTTTATTCTGACCATCAAACATTTTTCCCTTCTTTTCAAAGAGGAAACTTCTTTGGGAAATCGGGGATTCGAGAAAATTCGAGTAACAGCAAATTTTGGATTAACAAGCACCTACTGACATATAATCAACAAATCAGCGAACGCCAACACGTCAGTTTATTGGCTGGTTTTGAAGCACAATCAGGCAATTACGAGTTTTTATTTGCCTCCCGCGAAAACTTGCCAACCAATGATTTACAGTCTATCAATTTAGGGGACATCGGTCAACAGCAGACCAACGGGGGCTCGGGACACTGGGCACTGGCGTCCTTTTTTGGCCGTTTAAATTACAACTTCAACGAACAAATTTTATTCACAGGGACGGTTCGGGCAGATGGGTCTTCTCGTTTTTCCCCCGACAATCGGTACGGAATTTTCCCATCGGCAGCCGTCGCTTGGCGTGCCTCGAATATGGAATTTTTAAAAGGAGTAGAAACGGTTGATAACTTAAAATTTCGGGTAGGTGTGGGGCAAGTTGGTAATCAGGAAATCGGCTTGTATTCTTATTTAGCCAATCTGCGCGCCGTCAGTGTGGCATTTGGCAATGACTTTTCTACTGGTTTTGTACCAGATAATATTGCCAACCCCGCGGTACGTTGGGAGTCTTCTTTTCAAACCAATGTCGGAATGGATTTGGGTCTTTACAAAAATCGAGTCGAAATCATCGCTGATTATTATGTCAAACGAGCAGACGGAATGCTGCTACCTGCCTTGTTGCCTTCGACGGC
This sequence comes from uncultured Saprospiraceae bacterium, assembly GCA_964445895.1. Lineage (GTDB taxonomy): Bacteria > Bacteroidota > Bacteroidia > Chitinophagales > Saprospiraceae > CAYUNA01. Next base: position 5,661 of record CAYUNA010000064.1, read on the forward strand.
GGGTAGTTTAAATCCACCATTTGTCAATATTGGAGAAATTGAAAACCGAGGCTTTGAGTTATCACTCAACACGGCAAACCTTTCTGGAAAATTCAAATGGAATACCAGCTTGAATTATTCTATTAATACCAATGAAGTCATTAGCCTTGGTTCTAATGGAAACCTCATCGGGCTGATTCAACGACTGCCCGTAACTCGAACAGAAGAAGGGCGCAGCATCAGTCAATTTTATGGTTATGTAATGGAAAAAGTATTTGAATCTCAGGCAGAAGTTGCAGAAAGTCCATTTCAATCAAACGATACACGAGCAGGAGATATTAAATTTAAAGACATCAATGAGGATGGAGTAATCAACGATTTGGATCAAACCTTTATCGGTAATCCCCTGCCCGATTATACCATTAATATGACAAACGACTTTTCTTTTAAGGGATTTGATTTGAATGTCTTTTTTCAGGGCGTTTTTGGTAATGAAATTTTGAATTTGGTACGTCGCGACTTAGAAGGCATGGCGGGTTTGAGTAATCAAGCTGCTGCTGTCCAAGACCGTTGGACAACTTTGAATACCGTGACAGATGTGCCACGACCGACGGGTTCTGATCCTAATGACAATCGCCGAATTTCTACTCGCTTTATAGAAGATGGTAGTTTTATTCGTTTGAAAAATATCACTTTGGCTTACAACTTTCCACGACATTTACTACGTAGTGCTAAAATACAAAATCTACGAATCTATGCTTCTGCCCAAAATCTATTCACTTGGACAGATTACTCTGGCTACGACCCTGAAGTGGGCTCTTTTAATCAAAATCCATTAATCAATGGGGTAGAAAATGGACGTTATCCAATTTCAAAATCCTATACTTTTGGATTGAGTGTTAAATTTTAAAACAACGGTTTAAATCATGATTTAGACTTTTAAATTGATAAAAAATGAAAAAGTACACTTATATATTCATCTTGTTCGTAGTCACATTTTCATTGACTTCTTGCGAAGATTTTCTTGACCGCCAACCGCTTGACCAAATTGCAGTCAATAATTTTTATAAAAATGAAAACGAAGTCAATCTGGCTTTAGTAGGCAGTTATGCCCCGCTATTGGATGTGGATTGGACGGGCAAAGGCTGGATGATTACAGAAATTCCTTCAGACAATTCGCAGCCTGGCGGAACAGACCCAGAGTTTTCACCAATTGACAACTTCACCGTCACGGCCGACAATCCTATCGTTGGAAATTACTGGGCGCGGCACTATCAGTTGGTGACTTATGCCAATACGGTCATTGCAAAAACAGAACTATCGGAAGGCATTGACAACGCTGCCAAGCAACCACTTTTGGCAGAAGCTCGGTTCTTGCGGGCTGTCGCCTATTTCGATTTGGTTAGAGTTTTTGGTGGTGTCCCATTGATTACAGAACCACCTGTTTTTGGAGAAGATTTATTGTTTCCACGGTCAACAGTACCAGAAGTTTATGAGCTAATTATAGGTGATTTTGAATTTGCCAGTGAATTTTTGCCCATAGAAAGAGGAGGCAGCAATATCGGACGAGCAACGAAAGGGGCAGCTTTAACCTTTTTATCAAAAGTATATCTGACCAATCGAGAATACTTGAAAGCCAAAGCAGCGACGATGGAAGTCATGAATTTAGGGGTTTATGATTTGATGCCAACTTATGAATCATTGTTTGCCTTAGCTTCCAATGACAACAATATAGAATCCATTTTTCAAGTACAATATGCGGGCTGTGGTCCATTTGGCACAGGCAATCCAATGCAGGCATTTTTTGCACCCTGGGGAGAAGGTATCACTAAAGACAGAGATGGCTGGGGGTCACAAGTTCCGACTGGGCCGAGTGTTTCCAATCCAAATACCACAATTTTAGATGCTTACGAAGTTGGTGATGAGCGCAAAAAATGGACAGTCATGACTTCCAATGAATATTATCCTAACATCAATGCAGAAGACGGTGGTTATACCTATCCTGCTGGTGGTGCATCTGCTACGAATGGCAATATTAAAAAATATGTCGTCGGTAGTGGCTCAGATATTTGCTTTATGAGTACCCCGCAAAATGCCCATATTTTGAGATATGCTGATGTATTATTGACTTATGCGGAAGCGCAAATAGAGATTGATGGTGGTGTAACAACAGATGCAGATGCTTTGGCTGCTTTCAATGCCGTTCGATTACGAGCAGGTTTAGAAGCAGTTACACAAATTGATAAAGAGACGATGCTGGCAGAACGACGAGTGGAATTTGCTTTTGAAGGACACCGATGGTTTGACTTGATTCGGTCAAATCGAGCAATAGAAATTATGCAATTGCACGGTAAAAACTTAGATATCCATAATTTATTATTTCCATTGCCTTCTGGAGAAATGCAAATTAATCCAGAATTGATTCAGAATCCTGGTTATTAATCGACAAAATTATTTTTAAAGAAATCAGTTTTCTAAAAATGATTACTCGACCCGACAAAAAACAAAAATCGTAATATGATGGTTGAAAACGGAGCTAAATTAAGGGCGTTACTTGAAGTAACACCCTTAATTGAACTCAAAAAAAGCACTTCATATTATTAAAAATAACCTTTGCCGGGTCGAGTAAAAAATAATTTTAAAACATACACCAACGCTGAATGCAAAATTTTAAATAAAAGAATATGAAGCTCATAAAATATACCTTTTCCTTTTTGATTATCGCCGTTTTTTTTAGTTGCGAAAAAAGCCAACCCGCACCGATGATTACTTCTACTGACCCCGTTTTTGGACCCGCCGAAACGCTGATAACGTTTGAAGGTGCTAATCTACAAAACATCAAAGAAGTCACCTTCAGCGGTCAGTCGGTCAACTTTAATACAGCCTATAACTCTGACGTAGCCTTGCTTTTTACGCTACCGAATAATATACCTTTGGGTGACCATGTAGTTGAATTTAGAACCTCTGGAGGTACAGCAACTACTAATTTTAGAGTAACCTTAGAACCGCCTGCTATTTTTGAAATAACACCAGAGTTTGCTTCTTCTGGAGATGTGGTTACCATAAAAGGTAAAAACTTTTTTGACCCAGTAGAGGTCTATTTTTTCGATAGCATACAGGCGGAAATTCTTACACTTTTTCCAGATTCTATTGAGGTTATTGTACCAGAAGGAATCGAAAAAGGACGCGTGACGGTGAGTGCTAACGGCGGTGTGGCCTTGTCGCCAGTTAATTTCTTTTCTATCAATTCTATTTTGGTTAACGACTTTGACGGTAACGGAATGCGTAGCGAAACAAACAAATGGGGGTTTGTCGGTCAGGTTAATGAAAACGCCACTACTGCTGTACAGAACATGAATCCAGAACCAATTGATGGCAATTATTTAAAACTTACGGGAGAAGATGACCTCGATATTAGTTGGATTGGTGGGGCACAAAGTCATTTTGGATTTCCTGGTGATAATTTTACCACATTCGGAATTACAACGGATATTAATGACACCCTCTTGGAAATGGACCTCAACAACAACGGGCGAGACAATACGCATATTTTGTTGATTTTATTGGAGGACAATGGGCTGACTACTGATTTTGTGCATAGCATTCATGTGGATTGGGATGGTTGGAAACGAGTATCCATACCATTGAATCGGTTTTCTAATTTTGAGGAAGTTCTGGTTGACCCTGCCAAAGTGAAGCTACTAAAAATTCACATGAATGATACCGATGATTCCGATTCGCTTTTAGAAGTGAATGTAGATAATATTCGATTTGTGGAGGTATTGTAAGGAACGCGAAATAAATAAATTGACATTCTTGAGAGGATATTTACTTCGCGTTCCTAAGCCTATTAAGAGCATGTCTAATTTCATTCATCAAATCTTAGGAACGCAAACTAAATAACCTTCAAGAACCGAAGTTTATATAATTCGCGTTCCTTAGATAAAATAAAGATTATTCACTAATAACAACATTCATAAAAAGCACATGGTTAATTGTTAATAAAAAAAATCATGCGCGATTAAAAAATTTAAATTATGAAACGAATATTTACTCTGCTTTGCAGTCTTTTTTTACTCTCCACTCTTTCTACGGCACAAGTTTACGTAGATGAATTTGACAACGATGATGCCGCATTTACGGGCGGTTCGCCATCGTACACATTCTCTGAAATCAATGGGGAGTGGAACATTACAGCTTCTAACACTGGCCCTTTTGATGTTTTCACGTATCAATTCCACGACCCAACAGCAGGCGCAGCAGTATCTGTTGATGCTACAGGAAACAACAAAATATTTGTTCGGGCAAAAGCAAGTAATGTTGGTACACAACTACGAATGGATTTACAAGATGCCGACGGTTTTGCAACCTCAGCGGCAGGCATCACCAAAACATTGACGACAGATTATCAAGTACTAGAATTTGATTTTACTGGTGCTTATTCTGACGGTGGATTTGGTGGTACGCCTTGTACGTCTGGTCCGTGTCCGGTAGATGCGACTAATTTGTCTCAATTGGTTTTCTTCACAGATCCAGGTATTGGTGGCTTCAATGGTACAGTTGTTATTGATTATGTCGCTTTTGGAGAAGAACCAACAGGCATCATCATGTCCGATGTTTTTCAAGACCACTTTGATGGTGATAGTTCTATTACTTCTTTTATCGGAACAGCAACTTACGATTTGAACTTAACTTCTGATACTGAAATGACCATCACAGGTGATGGAACTAATCCAATGTGGGACCCATTGACTTATATCATCAGAAATCCTGTTACCTGGGACCCCGTTGATATTGATATTACAGGGAACAACAAAATGTTTGTCAAAATTAAATCCACCGTACCTAACACAGTCATTCGATTCGATATAATTGACATTGATGGTTTTGCCAATACTCAGGGCTCAATTACCAAATTGGTTGGAACGGATTATACTATTTTAGAATTTGACTTTGCAGGAACGTATGTTGATTTAGGGTTTGGTGGTACGCCTTGTACGCCAGATACAGCACCTTGCCCAGTAGATGGTTCGCGAGTGGCACAATTGAATATATTTATCGAACCTGGAGTTGGAGAATTCTTAGGAGAATTGACAATTGATTATCTTTCTTTTGATATTCCTTTAGAACCAGCGGGCCCATCAGCAGAATTTCTTTATGAAGACCACTTCAATAACGAGACATTAGAATTTACGGCAGAAACTGGCGGTTTTGGCGTTTCAGAGACAGGAAGTGATTTGGTTATTGCTGGCGACGGTTCGGGGGCTCCTTTCTCGGCAATTTCTTATATCTTGCATGATAAAGACTTAGCTGAGCCTATCTTTTTAGATATGGAACCAGGCCAAAATAAAGTTTATGTACGAGCAAGAACAGATAACGGAACTGTTCCATTGCGATTAGATTTAATGGACACAACGGGCTATATCACCAATCAAGCAGCGTTGACTAAAATTATTAGCGACGAATTTGAAACTTACGAATACAACTTTACAGGTAATTATTTTGATGGTGGATTTGGTGGCACACCTTGTGTTACAGGCCCTTGTCCGGTTGATAATAAAACTATTCGACAAGCTTTAATTTATGTAGATGCCGTAGCTGGTGGTTACGATGGAACGGTTTATATTGACTTTATTTCTATCGGTCAACCTGCGGACGAGGACAATGGCAGCCCGGTTGGTATTCCTAATTATGCTGACCAATTCGACGATGCTTCCATCCAAACCGTATCTGACCCGGCTGGCTTAACCTCCAGTTTTGCAGATAGCGAGTGGACAATTCTTGGAGATGGCACATCTGGCATGTTTTCACCGATTAACTACGTTGTTCACAATGCAGCTGGTGAAATGATTTTAGCCAATGCAGTTAACAGCCAAGACAAATTGTACTTCCGTGCAAAAACAGACGTAGCAGGTACGGAGTTAAGAATAGATTTGCAAGATATGGAAGGTTTTGTAACCAATGCCGCTGCTTCGGCTTTTGCTTTATCTGAGGAATATCAAGTTTACGAAATTGATTTCTCTAACAATTATAACGACGGTGGATTTGGTGGTTCTCCATGTACTGCGGGTCCTTGTCCAGTTGATGGAGAACGAATTGCCAATTTGCAGTTGTTTTTCAATCCTGGTGTTGGTGAATTAAACGGAACGGTAACGATTGATTGGGTTTCTTTTGGTCAGCCTTTAGGTGGCGGCGGTGGCCCAACTGGCGAAATCAATTATGTAGATGAAATAGATGCCAATACTGTTTTATTTATCGAAACTCCTGGCGGATATACATCCACAACCGATGATTCCTGGACAATAGAAGGCGATGGCACATCTGGTGCATACTCTCCAAATGTCTATACACCTCACAATGACGCTGGTGAACCCGTCTTGGTGGATGCAGTTGGTAGCGATGATTTGTTATTTGTGATGGCCCGTGCTTCCGAAGAAGCTATCTTACGAATTGATTTACAAGACGTAGGCGGTTATGTAACGAATGCCAATGCACAGTCCGTTACATTGAGTACGGAATTTGAAATGTATGAATTGAACTATGCTGGTGCTTATAATGATGGCGGATTTGGTGGTACGCCTTGTACTGCCGGCCCTTGTCCGGTAGATGGTACGCGCGTTGAACAAATTCAGTTTTTCGTCAATCCTGATGATGGTGGCTTTAACGGAACAGTAGAAATTGAATGGTTTGCTTTTGGAATGCCAATTTTGGGCGTTGAAGACATTACGCGGTTGAGTAGTCTGAAAGCTTATCCAAATCCAGTTGCCAATGAATTGAATATTGCTATTGAAAGCATTCAGGCGGGAGAGATGGAGATTTCAATTTTCAACTCAGTTGGACAAATCGTTCATGTTGACAATTTGGGTTTTGTCAATACAGGAAATACCGTCCGAACGTTGAATGTTGCCAATCTACCACAAGGTATGTACTCTGTGAATATTAGTATTGACGGTGTACACAGCGGATTTTTGAAATTTATCAAATAGACTTTATGAATGAGGTTGAGCAAATTTAAAGCTACTCAAATCTCATTCAAAAAGTCTAAGGAACGCGAAATAAATAAATTGACATTCTTGAGAGAGAAAGTTTGGT
>CAYUNA010000065.1:0-5211 GCA_964445895.1 uncultured Saprospiraceae bacterium
ATGGAGCAAGTTTAGATTTTTATTAAAAAATCTAAACTTGCTCCATCTGAAAAAAGATAATCAGGGGTGCTCACGGCCAGGTAACGGCTAAAGTACAGCATTACATTTGATACACCGCCAAAATAATTAGTCATTTCACCTCCCAAATGGCATAACGTTTATTGCAAAAAATAAAAAATAGATTCTATGTTTCGACAACTTATAGTCCTTGTCCTGCTATGGAGTAGCAGCTTCCTTTTTGCGCAAGTTAATTACACTGCCAACGACCAAATCACTCCTTATAATCAATCTTTTCGATATGGAAGTAATCTTGGTAACTACCCACCCTGGACAAATGCAGAAGTTGGAAATATTGCTGCTGGCAATGATGATTTGAACATTCAGGGCATCGGCGTGCAATCATTCAGAAATTCATTGCCGGAACATTTTTTAGAAACCTGGGGCTATGATATTCGGCAAGCAGATTTTGAACATTGGGAAGGTTTGGGAATGGAAGACCATTTGACGATTATTGGTTTTCCGAGTGAAGACCACCGCGACGATACCCAGTATTGTGCAGGTTTTCAGTCCGAATTGTTTGCCAATATGTACGAACCCATTTGGGACGGCGGCGCGAATGGAACACCTGTCAATGAAGACAATTATTATGCAGTTTACCTTTATCAATTGGTGAATCAATACAAGGATTTCATTAAGTTTTATGAAGTGTGGAACGAGCCTGATTTTTCTTTTTCGGGCAATGCATGGTTGCCACCAAGCAATCCAAATAGTTGGTGGGTCAGTGATCCTAATCCTTGCGACTTTTCCTTGGGTGCACCTATTTATCATTATATTAGATTGCTAAGAATTAGTTATGAAGTTATTAAAACAGTTGACCCAGACGCCTATATTTGTACCGGCGGTTTGGGTAATCCTGCGTTTTTGGATGCTATTTTAAGGAATACAGATGAACCCAATAGTGGAGCAGTGACGGGCACTTATCCACAAACTGGCGGAGCGTATTTTGATGTTTTGAGTTATCATTCTTATCCGCACATTGATGGGAGTATGTGGGAATTTCCTCCAGGTGGTGGACTGAATTACTTTCGACATTCTGACAAGGGCGTAGAGGGTATGTTGGCAAGGCAAACTGCTTTCCGAACGGTGCTGGAAGACCGAGGCTATGATGGTTCAACTTACCCGGAAAAATTATGGTTTTTGAGTGAAACCATGGTTCCGCGCAAGGCATTCAACAATTATATTGGTTCAAATGAAGCGCAAGTAAACTACCTGATGAAGGCATTGACGGAGGCACAACGCAATGATATTGTACAAGTGGATGTGTTTACGATTTCTGAAACAGCGACTGAAGCAGATGCTTGGAATGAATTTTTCATGATGGGGCTTTTTGAGCATCTTTCGACGACTGTTCCGTATGAATTTACGTTGACAGAAGGTGGAAAAGCATATCATACGATGAATCAGCTTTTGCCGAGTTTGACCTATGATGCAGCGAAGACGAATGCCATGAATTTGCCGATTAATATTAATGGTGCAGCGTTTCAACAAGGCAGCGAACACGTTTTTATTTTATGGGCAAAAACGACGGAAGATATGTCGGAAACGGCAAACGCAACTTACTCATTTCCAGCGAGTTTTGGGTTGGATGATTTGGAGGTTTACGAATATGATTATTCTGTAACTGGCAATTTTTCTATGACTTCGCCGACCAATATTGCTTTGACAGGAACGCCAATTATTTTGAGTGAAGAAGCGATTATGGGGGTTGCACCGACGGCTAATTTTTCTGCAAATATGATGGAAGGTTGTGCGCCATTTAACGTGCAATTGACAGATAATTCGGCGGGCGTTCCAACGGCTTGGAATTGGAGTTTCACAGGTGCAGATATATCGAGTTCGACGATGCAAAATCCATCCCTAACTTACCTGAATGCTGGTGTTTTTGGTGTGACGCTGACGGTAAGTAATGATTTTGGAACCAATACGACGACGACGAATAATTTAATAACGGTGGAAGATGTGCCGACGGTTGATTTCAATTTTAATATCAATGCGATGAGTGTTCAGTTTGCCAATACTTCGCAAAATGGCGATAGTTTTCAATGGACATTTAGTGATGGTCAGCAGAGTTCTTTAGAAAATCCAACCATTGTTTTTACCGAAAACGGCACCTACACAGCGACACTTGCCGTGACCAATAATTGCGGCACTTCGATGACGATGCAGACTTTTGAAATTGATGTCGTTGCCACGAATGAGATTACAGGCATTTCCAATTGGTCTATTTTTCCAAATCCAAATCAAGGGCGTTTTCATTTAAATATGAATGGCGAAGGGGCGAAGGAATTGGTAATTACCTTAACGGATGTTTTTGGAAAAGAAATTTTACGAGAAGATTTTACAAAAAATAGCGGAGCGGTTGCTAAAGCATTTAATGTAAAAGATTTGCCGAGTGGTTTGTATTTATTGACGATGCAAGCGGGGGAGGAGATGATTTTGGAAAAGGTGGTGGTGGAATAAATTGCAAATTTTCGACCTTCCTATCACAAGGTAATTTTTCTCGTTAAGAGAAAAATTAAATTCTAAAGACGGAGCAAAAACCTTATTTTTTCTTGAAAAAATACGGCTTTTGCTCCCTTAACACCAATGCTGTTGAATTAAGGAATTTTGATGGCACGGGTAGCGGATACCTTTAGGGTATCTGCTACCTTTTTGCTGCGTTTTAGGTAGCAGATACCTTGAAGGTATCCGCTACCCGCGCTTAATTCAACAGCATTGCCCTTAACACCCTACCGCCCCGCGCTGCAGGCGTGGAGGAGTAAGGTGTTTGAAGCTCGAAAATCTTGCGATTTTCTCGCTTCTCATAATTCAAAGAGACTTACTTTACAGTGTATTTATATTCAATAGGATAAATTTTTTATAAAAATAGTGACTACACCATAAACATCAGACCTACTCAAAACCACTTCATCCATAAAATCCGTGTCTCCATCTTATCTAATTTCAAAAAAAGAAAAAAAATCCACAACTCACCCAACCCTTTCTCCAAACCGCCCTGTCTTACCCAACGATTACCTATTTTTACACGAAAAATCCTACTTTAGAGCCGATTAACACCTTTATATGAGGCAAAAACAAAAATACACAGACCAGGAATTGGTGGCAGGTTGTATGCAAAACAATCGGCAAATTCAGGAGCAACTCTACCGAAAATATTTTGGTAGTATGATTGCGATGTGTCTGCGGCATACCACCAACCGAGAGGTGGCGATGACGATTGTAAATAATGGTTTTTTACGGGTGTTTAAAAAAATTGATAAGTACAGTTTTAAAGGTTCTTTGGAAGGTTGGATTCGACGGATAGTTTATCATAGTGTGTCTGATTATTTTAGAAATAAATCAAATACGCTGCGGTTTTTAGAAATTGAAGACCGAGATAAACCCATGAATTCCAACGCATTAGATAATTTGTATTTAGATGATTTGATGGCAATGGTAGATGATTTACCACCAGCCACCAAAGAAGTTTTTCGGCTGTATGCCATCGAAGGATATACGCATGTAGAAATTGCAAAGAAAATTGAAATCAGTGAAGGAACGTCGAAATGGCATTTGTCAGCGGCGCGAAAAAAGCTGAAAATGATGATAAATAATCAACAGGAAACTCAGAGATATGCAGGATAATTACCCAAACAAGGACAAAAAATTCACCGACAAAGGTTGGGCAGCAATGCGCGATTTGTTGGATGAAGAAATGCCAGTGGCTGTGCCTGAGGAAAGAAAACGGCGGCGTTGGATTTTCTTTTTATTATTTTTTGGTATCGGGCTGGGCGTCGCGGTCAGTGTGGTGGCTGGCAGTCTGTATTTTATGGAAAATGAGGTCAAAGAAGCGCGAAAAGCGGTCATGCAACAACCAATTGCAGATGGAAGTTTAGCGCCTAATTTTGCAGAAAAAGAAAACATCAAAACGGAAAAGAATACCACTCTCGTAGAAAAACAGGAAGTAACTGCCGCTGCTATACCAAATAAAGTAGCATTAAATCAACCGTTAAATCCTGAAATAGCAACAAATCCTACCGCTAAAAGGGAAAAACGAAGCCTAACAAGATTGCTGAAGGAAGGAGTCTCCGCTGAGCCCATTAATGGAATATATAATCAGGCATCGCCAAATACTTTAGAAAATTTGGGTATTTCTAAAGTTGCAGATGGAGGGGCAAAAGAATTTGCAGACGCGGTGGGGCAAATGAAAAATCTAAATCTTATAAATGTAAGAAAAAATAAAGAAGAAGGAATTGATTATGTAACGACGAATGATTTAACACAATTGGAAATAATGTCCTCGATACCCAATTTTAGCCTAAATCTGCCACCATTAAAACTGCCAACAGAGGAGACAAAGGAACAAACGTCAAAAAGTAAAGCATCTTTCGGGGTAGAAATAGCAGGTCAGGGCGCACCGAATTTAGCAGGTGTTTCAGCTGGACTGGTTTATTCCTTACCCTTGAAAAATAAGTGGTCATTGCGAACCGGTTTGAATTATCAATATCAGCGAAGAACGTTTACGGGAACTCCGATTTCGTTAGATGATGTCTCTTTTGAAATTGACCCCGCACTGAGTACAAATGAGGCTATTCAAGGCGCGTATAATCAAAATAGTGCTCGCGGTGATTCAGCTATTTTTACAATTCCACAAAATTTAAATTCTCAGTATCTAAATATTCCACTGAGCGCCAATTATCACTTGAGTCCTAAATGGAGTGTTGGGGCTGGATTTACAGGGTCGTTATTACTGTTTGCAAGTGATAATTATACCGATGGTGGTCTTTTTAATGAAAATGCGGATAGCTTTTCTAATGACCTTGCTATTGCTGGTGGTACGACAGGTCAGGATGAACAAAAAAGTGTCGACAAGGCAAAACTACGAAATTTTGACATTGCAGGAAATGTAGGCATCGCTTTTCATCCGTCACCAAAGTGGAGTATTTCTGCCAATTATCACCATGGTTTTGTGAATTTCTTTAAATACAGCTCAGATAAAAAATACAATCGATACGGTAACCTCTCTGTCCAATATTATTTTGGAAAATAATTTTTCAAAAAAGTCACGCCTTCTTATTTTAAAACCCTATTTTTCCGCGTCGAAAAATGGGGTTTTTTTATTGGTTTTTGAATCTTCATCCTCAAACTCCTCTTACTTTAAGTGCAAAGAAA
>CAYUNA010000065.1:5311-10730 GCA_964445895.1 uncultured Saprospiraceae bacterium
TTATTGGTTTTTGAATCTTCATCCTCAAACTCCTCTTACTTTAAGTGCAAAGAAAATAGAAATTTGAAAAAAACGGAAATAGATTATTTAATTGTTGGGCAAGGTTTGGCAGGTACTTTATTGGCGCATTTTTTAATAGCAGAAAATCAGTCGGTACGGTTGATTGATAGCAATTACGAACGGGCCGCTTCTAAGGTAGCAGCTGGTATTACGAATCCAATTACTGGTCGATTTTTTGTGAAAAGTTGGCGAGTGGAGGAGTTGATTCCGTTTGCTGACGCTTTGTATCAAAAAATGGAAGCAGAGATTGGCGTAAAATTTCACTATAAAAAGAATTTTTTACGGGCCTTGGATGATGCTGGTGCGGAAAACGACTGGTTGGCAAAAACAGCGAACGAAGGCTACGAAAAATATTTAGAAGAGGAAGCTGATTCGAGTGAGTTTGCAGGTAAAATTCAGCCTGTTTATGGTTTTGGTGAAGTCAAAGATTCCGCAAAGACGGATATTAAATTATTGGTGGAAACCTATCGTGAAATTTTTGAAAAGAAGGGCGTTTTAATTTCAGAAGTATTTGATTATCAAGAGATTGATTTTGAAACAGGTGCTGTTTTTTACAAAGAATTTAAAGCAAAAAAAATTATCTTTTGTGAAGGTGCAAATGGCGCAAAGAACCCATTTTTTGAATATTTACCTTTTAGATTAAGCAAAGGGGAAGTGCTAATTATTGAAATTCCAGATGTCAGTTTTGAAAAAATGTTAAAGCATCATATTTTTTTAATCCCAATGGGAGCGCACCGATATTGGGTTGGCTCGTTTTATGACCGAGATTACCCTAATGATTCACCTACTGAAAAAGGAAGGGAATCTCTTTTAAATAACTTAAAAGCCACGCTTGATGTACCATTTGAAGTCATAGAACACCTTTCAGCAATTCGGCCAACGATTACCGACCGGCGACCATTTTTGGGGGTGCATCCAGAAATTCCAACTTTGGCAATTTTTAATGGATTAGGGGCAAAAGGGGCATCTTTGGGGCCATTTTTCGCCAAGCAAATGTCTGATTTTTTGGTACACCAAAAAGACATAGATTGGGAGGTTAGTGTTGAAAAACGGACACGAAAACATTTGGCAAAAAATGGTATTTGGCAGCGTAAAGTGGTGAAATAAGAAGGTTTTACCTAGTTTTATTTCATCATTAAACTACATCAAAGACACATCAAAAATTAATAATTCCTTGTATTTGCAGGCTATTCACTACATCAAATGTGAAATTTTCGTTTTTTGAACTACTACAAACCACTTTTTTTCCTTTCCTTTGAGAACATAAACAAGCGAACAACCAGTTATATTATTTTAAGTCAAATAAGTGAAATGAATTCAATAACTTGAACCATTATGCTTGTTCTTTTTCCTTCTAAAAACCTTTAAAAATAAGTCCGTAACGCGGCTATGCACTGATTTTTAAACCTTTTTACAAGAAAAAATTACGGCGCATTCTGGCTCAACTTATTAAATTCATTTCACTAAGGGTTTGATATAGTCATGATTTTCATTATCACTCTCAATGAAAATTAGTCTATCCTCCCATTCTTAGTTACTAATTGTATGTGCAAATTTAAAACTGCTTTTTGGGCAATGCTTTGCTTTTTGCTTTTCGCAAACATGGCCGCCGCCGCTACTTTCACTGTTACTTCCTTAGACAATACTGATGATGGCAATTGTGATACAGGACACTGTAGCCTGCATGAGGCTATTGATGCTGCCAATAATAGTCCGGGGGCAGATGTGATTGTCTTTTCTGTTTCCGGAACGATAACCTTATCAGCCGGAATTGGTGATTTGCCCGTTATTACGACTCAGATTGATATTGATGGTGGGGGTGCAATTACGTTGATTGATTCGAATGTGGAAGGTCTGCGATTTGTATCTGCTGGAGCATCCAATTCAATGGTACAAAACCTAACAATTGATGATTGTAAAGGCGGTGGGATTGCAGCAGATAATACACCTGGTATTACGATTTCCAACTGTATGATTGTAAACAATGGATTGAATGCAGGGTCGAGCTCAACGGGAAATGGTTTAAATTTTTTGAATAGTTCCAATTGTACCATCTCGGGCAACACGATTACCAATAATCAAGAAAGTGGCGTGTTCTTCTTTAATAGTAATATGATGCAATTTACGGGGAATACTATTCAAAATAATGGTTTTCACGGCGTAGTCGGCATTGATTCAGGGTCAATTACCTTTGATGGGAATGATAGCTCTAACAATGGTTTTAACCAACCTTCTACTGCAGGAGACCCTTCTTCATCGGGATTTATTACTGTTAACAGTAGCAATAATACCATTACAAATAATACACTAAACGGTAGCGAAGCTGAAGCGGGTATTTTATTTGTAAATACAACAGGTAGTACGATTTCTGGCAACACTACTTCCAACAATTTTAAAGCAGGTATTTGGTTGATTTCAAGTGACAATACCACGGTGACCGGGAATACGATTAGTAGCAATTCGGGGTCGTCAAGCCCAGGAATATTGATTGAAGGAGGCACTGATAACTGCGATATTCAAAACAATGATATTATAGGCAACCAAGCCAGTGGAGTAGAGGTGTCAAGCGGTAATGGAAATGAAATTACCGAAAATATGATGATGGATAATGGAGATGTTGGGATTACGCTTTCTGGCGGTAACAATAGTGCATCTGAGCCTGTGGTTACTGGCTTTACTGGTTCTGAAATTACGGGAACAATTGGTGCAAATTCAATGATTCATGTTTATGAAGCTGACCCGGACAGTCCTTGTCAGGGAATGACTTTTGTTGGAAGTTTTGGACCATTTTTGGGCGCATTTACCATTAATGGCACTTTCGACATTTCGCTGACCCATGCAATCACAGGCACTACCATAGGTGCATCTACCAGCACCTCTGAGTTCGTTTGTTTTGATGTGATATGTGATGATGGTTGCCCTTTGACGACAGACTCTTTTAACTCCGCTACTGGTCAATGTGAGTTTACGCCACCGAGTTGTGATGATGGTTGTCCCTTGACGGTAGACTCCTTTAACGACACCACTTGTGAATGTGAAAACGTGGAACCTGATTGCGATGACAATTGCCCGTTAACGACTGATAGTTTTGATGAAATTAACTGTTTCTGCGAAAATCTCGAACCCAATTGTGATGATGGTTGCCCTGCAACGGATGATTTTTACGACAGTTTTAATTGTCAATGTGTCAACCTCGAACCAAGTTGTGATGACGGCTGTCCTGATACCATTGATAGTTTTAACGACCAAACGTGCCAGTGTGAGAATATAGAACCTGATTG
Source organism: uncultured Saprospiraceae bacterium (assembly GCA_964445895.1). Taxonomy (GTDB): domain Bacteria; phylum Bacteroidota; class Bacteroidia; order Chitinophagales; family Saprospiraceae; genus CAYUNA01. The sequence continues at coordinate 8,653 of CAYUNA010000065.1, forward strand.
TTCTGACAACTGTCCGCAAACAATTGATTTTTACAATACCGCTACTTGTGAATGTGAAAACATTGAACCCGACTGTGACGATGGTTGTCCACTGACGACGGATAGTTGGGAAAGTTCAATTTGTGATTGTGAAAATATCGAACCCATTTGTGATGATGGTTGCGTGGCGACGACCGATACTTTTAATGCACAAACCTGCGAATGTGAATCCACTGAACCAAGTTGTGACGACGGTTGTCCTTTGACGATTGATTCATGGAATCCAGCAACGTGTATGTGTGAAAATGTCGAACCTGATTGTGATGACAATTGTCCAGCGACAGTAGATAGTTTCAATGCGACAACTTGTGAATGTGAAAATATCGAACCTGACTGCGACGATGGCTGCGCATTGACGATTGATTCTTACAACACCGCTACTTGTGAATGTGAAAACGTTGAGCCCGATTGTAATGACAATTGTCCCGCAACTATGGATTCTTACAACGCGGCGACTTGTGAATGTGAAAATATCGAACCTGATTGCGACGACGCGTGTAATCTCACCGTCGATAGTTTCAATAATCAAACCTGCGAATGTGAAAATATCGAACCTGACCCGGATGATGGCTGTCCGCTGACAATTGATAGTTATGATGCTGCCAACTGTGTGATTATCAATGAACAACCCGATTGTGATGATATGAATTGTGCGACGACAGATAGCTATGATGCAGATAACTGTGCTTGTATCAACGACCCAATTCCTCCGCCACCTGCCATGGATGCTTCAGCGACATTATGTGAAGCAATGAATGGTATGGCGACCTTCAATTTATTGAATTTAGATATGGTCGTTAACATGGGGTCAAGTAATATCGTCACTTGGATGGATGACAATGGACAAATTGCCAATCCAGGCAACTATGAAACCGGTACAACGACGGTCACCGCGACAATTTCTGATAATGAAATGCCCGTTTGTCAAACGAGTACAGCGACTGTTACCTTGACCGTACAAACCCAGCCTACTGCCGAGGTTACCATGACTGCTACCGTCTGTAATACGACAGCAGGTGGTTCTATTTTAAATTTGGATGCCCTGGTTACTGGCGGCGATATGACGGGAACCTGGTCAGATATGGATGGCGCAGGGGTTGATTTGACCAATACCATGAGTGTTGATTTTGACGGCGTTGACCCGAATAATTCCCCTTATACTTTAGTCTATACAACCAATAGTGCCGAAGCCCCGTGTGAAGAATCAACTTATGCTGTTGAAGTTTTTGTAGAAAATTGTGCTTGTCCAAGTGTCGCGACCAATGCGCCAACTGAAGCATTGTGCAACGATGCAGGAATGCTGGATTTGACAACGTTAGAAATTACAACCGAGCCAGGAACCTGGACGATTACCTCACCAACGGGCACCCCACCGAGTATCACGGGCAATGTGTTTAATGCAACGGGCGCGCCTGCTGGAGATTACGAAATTACTTTCACGCTGGACACTGCGCCACCGATGAATTGTGATAATTCTTCCTCTCAAACACTGACCGTTGTCAATCAGCCTTTTGCGGGAATGGATGCTGAAAGTGATTTTTGTAATGATGAAATGAACTTGATTCTATTGGCGGATTTATTAACAGATGAAGACGCCGATGGTATGTGGTCGGTTTCGGCTACTTCACCAGATTTTCCGCAGGGTGGGGCGTTTGATTTTGAAGCTGGGACATTTAACCCAACGAATCATCCCGCAGGGACTTATGTTTTCACTTACACTGTAGCTGGAAGTGGTTGTATGGATGCCATGTCAAATGTGACCATTAACCTGAATGCAGTTAGCACGATGTTTTTACAAGGATTTTCTTGTGAAATGTCTGAAGTTGGTGTGGATACGATAACGCTAAATAATCAATTCGGTTGTGATAGTTTAGTGATTACTACTACCGATTTATTAATGGGAGATACGACGAATCTAATGGAATTCACTTGTAACCCAGACGATGAAGGGGTATCGGAAGTCCTTTTAGAAAATCAAAACGGTTGCGATAGTTTATTGATTATCAATACAATATTCGATGCCAACGCGATAGATTCGA
>CAYUNA010000065.1:10830-12659 GCA_964445895.1 uncultured Saprospiraceae bacterium
CTGACGATGAGGGTCTTTCTGAAGTTTTATTAGAAAATGAAGCTGGCTGCGATAGTTTATTGATTATCAATACAATATTCGATGCCAACGCGATAGATTCGACGTTTGTGCCTGCGTTTACTTGTGATGAAACGATGGTTGGTACGGTAGAAAATACGCTGACCGGTTCAGATGGTTGTGATAGTATTGTTTTCACCGTTACGGAACTGCTGGCGTCAGACACGACGAATTTAATGGAATTCACTTGTAATCCTGACGATGAGGGTCTTTCTGAAGTTTTATTAGAAAATGAAGCTGGCTGCGATAGCTTATTGATTATCAACACAATATTCGATGCCAACGCGATAGACACGACATTTGCGCAAGCATTCACCTGTGATGAAGATATGGTTGGAACCGTTGAAAATATGCTGGTCGGAACAGACGGCTGCGATAGTATTGTTTTTGTAACGACCGACTTATTAGCCTCAGACACGACGAATCTAATGGAATTCACTTGTAATCCGGACGATGAAGGGCTGTCAGAAGTGCTTTTGCAAAATCAAGCGGGTTGTGATAGTCTACTCATCATCAATACGGTCTTCGATGCCAACGCGATTGATACAACTTTCCTGGATGCAACCACTTGTGACCCAACGATGGTTGGGACAGACGAAACGTTATTAGTCGGTTCAGACGGTTGCGATAGTTTGGTGATTACAGAGACGATGATGGGCAACCTCCCTGAAGCGTTTATCTCTCCAGCGGGCAACTTAGATTGCAATCATACCAATGTCACCTTAGCGGGCGATGATTTGTCTGCTACTGACCCAGTGACTTACGAATGGCAGGATGCTGCGGGTGGCGTCATCTCCAATAATGAAACCGCCGAAGTAACAACAGCGGGGATTTATACATTGATAATCACAAACACGAACAGCGGATGTACAGACTCTGAAACTGTCGAAGTGATGTCTTTAATAGATAATCCTACTGCAGATGCCGGCGAAGATGTAGTGCTGGATTGTAGCGGTGATGCAACCATTCTAAATGCCGATGCTTCGCAACCTGCAGGTCAATTGACGTTTGAGTGGTTTGATTCAAATGGTGTTTTGATTAATGTAAATAACGAATCTTCTGTAGAAATTACAGAAACGGGAACTTATCTACTTACTGTTTTTGATAATACAAATGGTTGTTCGGCAAGTGATGAAGTGGTAGTTACTCCTTTTGAAATGATAACTGCCGAAGCGGATGATTTTATTACTGATATAAATGTAGAAATCACTGGTGATGTGCTTGCTAATGATAACTTAAATGGTCAAAACGTCATAGCTACCATTGAAAATGATGTTGAAAATGGGACATTGACGCTCAATGCAGATGGAACATTCACCTTTATTCCAGAAAATAATTTTGTAGGAACAGTTAATTTTGATTATAGTATTTGTATTGAAAACTGTCCGGACATTTGTTCTATAAACACCGTATTGATTGAAGTCATCGGGGAAGCTTTTAGCGTACCTGATGCCTTTAGTCCAAATAATGATGGAACAAATGATACCTGGGTCATTCCGGGTATCGACCAATTTCCAACGAGTCACCTGCGTGTCGTCAATCGTTGGGGGGATATTTTATTTGAATCTCGTGGCTACCAAAACGACTGGGACGGTACAAGGGATGGAAATGACTTGCCCGCAGGAACTTACTATTACCTGTTAATATTGGATTTAGCATCAGAAGATACCTATGAAGGTACAGTGACGATAGTCCGGTAATTTACAGTCTTATCATTCCGAGCGTAGCCGAGGAATCTGAAAAACCACATCAGATTTCTCCGCTTCACTCAA
>CAYUNA010000066.1:0-12631 GCA_964445895.1 uncultured Saprospiraceae bacterium
GTAAATTCCTTTAATGAAAAAATTGCTTCTCCCTTGAGAAATCTCTTGTGGCGGTTCGAATATTAGACAATGAGCTAAAGATTTTCGCCACGAAATGTACAAAATGCGTGACATCCGTTATTTATTACAAACGCCCTTACTCTTTAAATTCCCCATTTCCGTCGAATTTTCTGACATTTGACTAAAACAATACACACCTTTAACCCTTCGCCTCCAATTTTTTCACATTTCAAAACCAAGAAAATGTCCGAAAATTCAAAGAAACTCAAACAAATCCTGCAAAAGATGGACTATTTGAGCCATCAACAGGCGCGTTTTCAAAAGGAGTTATCTGACTTGCGGAAAGAAGTTTTGAACTTACAAAGTGAACAACAAGCAGAGACTGTCGAATTCAAAACGCCTCCAATTACTCAGTCCATTCCGATAGAAATCGACAAATACATCCCCATAGAAACGAAAGAACCTGCTGCTTTTGCTGAACCTGAACTTGAACCAATAGAACGGCGTCCAACCTTCGCGGAAAGATTAGAACTTCCTGAAATAAAGTCTGACCTCGAAAAATTTATTGGTGAAAACCTCATCAATAAGATTGGAATTATCATTATTATTATCGGTGTAGCAATTGGTGCAAAATACGCGATTGACAACGATATGATTAGTCCGCTGACGCGCATCATTTTTGGCTATTTGACAGGTATGGGATTGATGGGGTTTGCGTTGAAACTGAAGACGAAATACGAAAATTTTAGTGCAGTCCTGCTGAGTGGTGGTATTGCAATTTTATATTTTATCACCTTCGCAGCTTATGATTTTTATGGGCTCATTCCTCAAGCCCTGGCTTTTGGGTTGATGACTATATTTACGGGTTTTACGGTCGTGGCAGCAATACATTACAACCGTCAAATTATCGCGATTTTTGGTTTAGTGGGGGCGTATGCCATTCCATTTTTGTTGAGTAGTGGTAGTGGAAATGTAACGTTTTTACTTAGTTATATTGTCCTCGTCAATGTGGGGATTTTGACCGTTGCCTTCTGGCGGGATTGGAAACCATTGTATTATTTATCCTTTGCTTTTACTTGGCTGATTTTTGGCACCTGGTTGGTCTCCCGCTATCAACCGACGGCTGATTTTGGTTTAGCTATGACTTTTTTGACCATTTTCTTCTTACTGTTTTATGGTACTTTTATGGCTTACAAAATGGTCAAAAAAGAGCCATTTGAAGTCGGTCATGTTGTTTTATTAGTACTCAATTCCTTATTGTTCTTTGGTGTGGGCTATATACTTTTGGCAGGCAATCCGACCGGAAAGCATCTACTCGGTGTGTTTGCGTTGGTGAATGGAATCATTCATTTTGGGGTGGCAGTAGCGGTTTATAAGAATGATTTGGCGGATAAAAATCTATTCTATTTGATTGCAGGAATGGTCTTGGTTTTTATCACAGTGGCGATTCCGATTCAGTTGGATGGTAGTTGGGTAACACTGATTTGGGCAGGGGAAGCGGCATTACTCTTTTGGATTGGTCGCACTAAAAATGCGCGATTTTATGAGCAATTATCCTATCCTGTAATGGTTCTCGGATTTTTGAGTTTGGTAGAAGATTGGACACGTTTTGAAATCAAATCCTGGGAGGAAACCGCCGACTATATCCTCCCTGTTTTCAACATTCATTTTCTGACGAGCATTCTGTTTGCTAGTGCATTTGCGTTTATTTTATGGATACATTTACAGCACAAACAGAACGATGAAGCAACTGTTTCTAAGCAATTATCTCGGGGTTTTAATACGATTTTAATTGCAGGTATTTTGGGGGTAACATTGTTTTACACGGGTGTTTTAGAAATCAATAATTATTGGACACAAGCTTATCAACGGTCGGCAATTGCTATACCCAATACAGATTCAACGCAATTTTATCACAACAATGCGATATGGGATTTTCAAGCGGTTTGGCTGTATAATTATGCCATGTTATTTTTTACCATTTTATCGTTTGTAAATATTTTTAAGCTTAAAAACAAGAACTTAGGTTATGGAAACCTGGGCGTAAATTTATTCCTTATCGTCCTGTTTTTAACTGGTGGTTTGTTTTACATTAGTGAACTCCGTGAAATGTATTTAGACCAATATTTAGAAGGCAATCGTTACCATCGTGGTATGATGTATTTAGCCATTCGCTATATCTCTCTTAGCTTTTTTGCCGGGCTACTTTTTGCCATTTATCGGTACACAAAATCTACCTTTTTAGCATTTGATTTTCGTAAATATTTTGAAGCTCTTTGTTACTTCTGTCTTATCTGGATATTGAGTAGTGAATTATTGCATTGGATGGATATTGGTGGCGCCAAAAATCAGTACAAATTAGGATTAAGTATTCTTTGGGGAGTCTCGTCATTGGCGTTGATTGGTGTAGGTATCTATCAGCGTAAAAAATTCATTCGCATCGGAGCAATGGTATTATTTGGCGCAACTTTATTAAAATTATTTTTCTACGATATTGCCCATTTAAATACCATTTCCAAAACAATTGTCTTAGTTTCGCTCGGTGTTTTACTATTGATAATTTCCTTTTTGTACAACAAATTTAAAGATGAAATTGCTGAAAAAAATGAAAATTAAAACGGTATTATTATTGGTTATTTGCTGGTGTTTTTCTAACCAACTATTCGCTCAATACGAGCATTATCACTACTTGCGTCCCATCGAAAATGTCACTGAACAATGGCATGAGATGGAACTTACAGATGACTTATATAAGTCTCTCAATCGGCAATTAACTGACCTTAGAATCATCGGTATAACGGCAGAAAAGGACACAATCGAAGTTCCGTATATTTTCAATTTCAATGCGGATAAAACGATAGCAGACCGTATTCCTTTTCGAAAATTAAATACGACTCAATACGATGGCAGTCACTTCTTTACCTTTAAAATTGATACAGAAACGCCCATCAATCAGATTATTTTGGACTTTCAAAATGAAAATTTTGATTGGAATATTACCTTAGAAGGTAGTCAAAATCAACGTAAGTGGTTTACCATTTTAGAAAATTATCGCTTGGTTTCTTTTAAAAACACCTCGACCAATTATGAGTTTGCTACTTTGAATTTTCCAGATGCCCAATACGCGTTTTTTCGATTAAAAATACCATCGCAGGAAATTCCTAAGTTGAATAAAGCAACCGTTTTTCAAAATAAAATTGCCTTAGGAAAGTCGCAGAATGTCAATAATTTAATCCTTAAAAAGGAGACGAATAAGAAGGAAAAGGAGAGCATTATTGATATTGAAATGCCCGAAGTCGTTCCTGTAATTGAATTAAAATTACCTGTTGAAACGACTGTCGATTATTATCGTAAAATTACGATTCAAGCCCTTTCCGATAGCACCGTCACGCCCAAAGGCACAGAGTATTTTTATAAAACCATCCATCGTAGCGTGCTGAGCTCTTTGGAAAAAGATGAATTTAAATTCAAAGCCGTTCGCACGCAAAAACTGAAAGTCATCATTGACAACAAAGACAACCAGCCACTTGAATTTGGCGACCCAACCGTCAAATCTGCGGTATATTCTCTGACCGCTCGCTTCGATAATGCGGCGGACTATTTCTTATTTTATGGTAGCAATCGTGCGCTGCGGCCGCAGTATGATTTGGCGCAGTTTACTAGTACGATTCCTGATGATTTACCCTTCGTTTCACTGGGCAAAGCGACCAAGCTGGAATTGGAAAAGCCAACTATTGTCGAACCCATTTTTGAAAACCAGTGGTGGTTGTGGGGTATTATGGTAGCGATAATTTTGTTGCTTGGTGGATTTACGTTTAAGATGATGACGAGTGAGAAGATGAAGTAATTTTTTTAGCTAATACTACGAGGCACTTATGCGTCTGCGAGTTTCTAAGGGGGAGGAAATTAGTGAGAAAATCCTACTCTTTTTTAAACGGTGTCGTCGGCATTGGAATCGACCACGCCGCAAAATTACAAAACACCGTCCCCAACAACATTATCGCCGCCATCGGTAGCAATGTTCCATCAAAAAATAAGCTCGTCAGACCACCGAAAATTGCGCCGACAATAAAAGTCAACACGGCATTTAGCGAAGTCGCGCTACCACTTAATTCATCATAAAAACTAATAAAAACCGCCGACCCATTAGGATTGATCAAGCCCATCAGTCCAATGCCAAGCATCAAACACGGTACGACAGTCCACAAACTATCATTGCCCGTGTAAACGATAGCGAACAGCGTCAGCATCGTCAAAAATTGTGTGACACAGCCGACGAGCATCAATTTATGTGGATGTATCGTTTTCATCAATTGCAGAGAAATCATCAAAAAAGTACCAACCATAATGACATTTGCCCCAAAGAATAAAGAAAATTGCTTTGGCGATACCCCAAAATATTCAATGTAAGCAAAAGACGCATTGGTTAAGAAAATCATCACGGCAGTCGTCGCAAAGGTCGTAGTCAAGCAGTAGCGAATCGGGATGATTTTGCCATCGCTTTTTTTCAAAATGGTGCGTTTGAATTGATTTAAAATAACACCCAAATTGATGGTTTTATCTTCCGAAAAGCGCGTTTCAGGAATAAAAAAGAAGTAAATCAAAAAAGTCAACAGCGCATAAATTAACAAAAATATAAAAATCGACTGCCAACTGATGTCCATCAAAAACGACCCAATCGTTGGTGAAATAATTGGCGCAATCATCACAATCATCATCACAATAGCAAACTTTCGTCCTGCCTCGTGCGCTGGAAAAACATCGCGCATCACTGCCATACAAATTACGGTTGAAAGTCCACCGCCTAACGCTTGAAGTACTCGAAATACTTGTATTTGCTGAATTGTCGTGGCAAAAATTATCATTAATGTTGCGGTAATAAACACTGCCAAACCCGTTAAGGCAATGGTTTTCCTACCAATTTTATCAGAAATTGAACCGCCAAACATTTGCCCAATCCCATAGCCAACCAGATACGTCGGAATGGTATTGTTCATTGCCACCATATCCACGCCAAAAATATCTGCCATCAACGGCATGGCGGGCAAGTAAGCATCCATCGCAAACGGGCCGACGGCAGCGAGAAGGCTGAAGAAGGGAAGGAAAAATTTGGGCAATTCTTGAGGTGTTTGCTTTTGCATAGTGATTTTTTTTTCAGAGGCAAGCATTTTGATTCTTTGCAAAGAATCAAAATGCTTGGTTTTCAGTTTGTATAAAAACTATACCTGCTCTTAAGGAACGCGAATTAAATAAACTTCGGTTCTTGAGTTCGTGTTCCTAAGGCGCAAAAGGGTTTTCTCATAAAAAAAATAAATTGGACTGGGTTGGCGCGGAGCGACTTAGCTATTGGTAGAAATTTTGTTTTTTATTAGAAGCGCAGAGCGATTCCCCCATTTTTATGCTTTTTAATCGGGCAGTCGCTATGCGCCTGAAGAAGAATGCTTAAATTTCTACCAATAGTTTAGTCGCTATGCGCCTTTTAGTTTTTATGAGAAAGCCCTTTAAGGCGCAAAGAACGGGAAAATTATTAGAACTCAATTTTTTTTGTCATACAAACACCCCTTCATTCACAAAAAGACATATTTCCCAAAAGCAATTCTTAATTTTACAAAATTCAAAAACAATACTTAAATTTCCAACACAGTATCAATTTCAATAGTATGAAAAAGAATCTACTCATCTTGTTCCTTGCCTTTGGGGTTAGCAACTTTTTTCAATTAAATGCCCAAACTCAGCCGCAAGACCCTTATGCGCAAACGGGCGTTGTGCAAGCGTCCACCGTTCACTTTTTGGGCAAGACCGAACCCCTGCGAGACTTGGTTCAGCAGTCGCCTCTGAACTTGGAAAAACGTAAGAAATTTAAAAAGAATAAACCCAAAACAATTCCAAATTTTATTGGACGGGATGCAAGACAGATTGATACGGAAGGCGCATTGCCGCAAGGGCCTGACCCGCTGCGACAAACGAATTTGCATAGAAGCGTTCAAATTCCAGTTGAGCCATTGGTCAATATTGAGGGCATGAGTTCTGCCAATTTTGGCGGTACGCCGCCTGACCCAACGGGCGATATTGGCGAAGAATTTTACATCCAATCCATTAACGGAACATTCTTTAGAATCTATGACAAAGAAGGTAATGCTGTGACTGGACCGATTAATATGAATACACTTTGGACACCACTTGGTTTTACGGGGTTGGGTGACCCAATCGTATTGTATGACCAAGCGGCACAGCGTTGGTTTATTACTGAATTTTCAACTGCTGGAAATAACATGTTGGTTGCCGTTTCTGAAACGAGTGACCCGCAAGGGAGTTATTTTGCGTATAATTTTACTGCGCCACAATTTCCGGATTATCCAAAATATGGCATTTGGAATAATGCGTATGTCATTACGACCAATGAAGGGGCTGTTCCATTTTACGTTATTGAACGGGAAAAAATGCTGGCAGGCGAAAATGACCCGGGATTGCAACGGTTTACCATTCCGGGAATTAATGGTGGACCTGGTTTTCAAGTGGCAACGCCTGTGGATTGGGATGGTATTTTAGACCCACCGGCTGGTGCTGACCCAATGATTTTGCGAATAAATGATGATGCCTGGAATCAAGCAGCACAAGACCGGGTTGAGGTTTGGTCGATTGACGTGGATTGGGACAACCCGAATAATAGTTCGATTTCTGGTCAGAATGTTTTGACTGCCGCTTTTGATAGTCAAGGTTGTGCAGAAAATGGACCAGGTTTTGCCTGTATTCCGCAGCCAACAGGAGACGGGATTGATGGGATTCCTGCGGTGATTATGAATCGGGTGCAGTATCGAAATTTTGGAGACTATGAAGTCATGGTATTAAATTTTATGGTCGATGTTTCGGGAACGAATAATGAAATTTCGGGCATTCGCTGGATGGAATTGCGCCGAATGGATGGCGGAGATTGGTCTGTTTTTCAAGAAGGAACTTACGCGCCTGATGATGGCGAACACCGATTTATGGGCGGTATCGCAATGGATGGTGCTGGAAATATTGCGTTGGCTTATTCTATTTCTGGGCCAGACAAATCGCCTTCGTTGCGTTTTACAGGGCGTCGAAATGGTGACCCGTTGGGCGAAATGACGATTGATGAATTTGAATTTGCAACAGGCGATGGTTCTATTAATAATATCCGTTTTGGCGATTATGCGTCGATGTCGGTTGACCCAACAGACGACCGCACGTTTTGGTACACTGGTGAATACAAACGTCCGGGGTTGGCTTGGGGAACTAAAATTGTTGCCTTTCAAGTAGGACGCGACACAACGGATATTGGTCCGCAGGCACTGTTGACGCCACAGAGTTCGGATGCCTTGACGGCTGATGAAGTGATTGCTGTTGATTTTGAAAATTTTGGAGTCGATACACAAACTGTTTTTGAAGTTGGTTATATTTTAAATGATGGAACACCGTTTGTAGAAACCGTAACGACTGTTTTACCATCGGATAGCATTTACAGTCATGTTTTTGCTCAAAATGCTGACCTCTCGTTGATTGGAGACTATAATTTTAAAATATTCACCAATTTGCCAGATGATTCTAATGTTTTAAATGACACCCTGCGCGTGTTGGTACAAAAATTATCGCGTTACGATGCAGGTATTTCGGCGATTAATCTGGAAGGAGAAATTGCTTGCGGCGAAACAATTCCTGCGGAGTTTGAGCTTACCAATTTTGGTACACAAACGCTGACAGCAGTCAATATTAATTATCAATTAAATAGCGGAACGGTCGAAACAATGCCATGGACAGGTAGCTTAGAAATGGGCGAAACCGAACTTATCAATTTAAATATTTCAGGCATTCAAGATGGCACAAATTCCTTAGTGGCGAGTACGTCAGAACCCAACGGACTGGTAGATGATGTGCCAGATAACGACGCATTTACGCGAAGTGTAGAGGGTATCGCGGAAGGCATCGTTGTTGATTTTTGGTTTAGAATGGACTTCAATCCAGACGAAACTTTTTGGGAATTGGAAGATAGCAATGGCGAAACCTTATTTTCTGGCGGGCCGTATCCTGATGCTTCCCCGTTGGTAGTCATTACAGAACAGTTTTGCTTACATCCAGACTCTTGTTATTCTTTTAAATTAGTCGATTTAGGTGGTGATGGTATTGGGATTATTGATGGCGATTATACCTTGACAACAGCAGACGGAGAGGTTTTAGCTTCCTTATTGAATCCTGATTTTGGCTTTTCAGAAACCAATTTTTTCTGTGCGTCAGGTGCATGTTTATTAGAAGCAGAAATCGATATTACGAATGATACTGGTACGGAAGATGGTACAATTATTATCAATGCCAGCAATGGTACAGGCGATTTGGAATACAGCATTGACGGCGGTAATTCGTTTCAAAATAGCAATGTTTTCAACGATTTGGAAGAAGGTGATTACATTGTCGTAGTGACGGACGGCAATGGCTGTGATTATTTAGAAGAGGTCACTGTCGGCTTAGGTGTACCGACTTTTGAGGCAGGATTTGATTATAAAATTGAAGTATTCCCAAACCCAACAGAAGGTGTTTTTCGGATAAATATGGAAGGTTTGGCAGGTGTCAATCATTTGAGTTTACAAATCTTAGATGCGAATGGCAAAATCATTCAACACTCTTGGATGGCGCGGTATAATGACGTGCTGACAGGGGCGTTTTCATTGGAAGCTTTTCCATCGGGGACTTACTTTATTCGATTTGCGGAAGAAGGGTTAAATCAGATGGTGCGAGTAGTGAAGCAATAAAGGAAATTTAATAGAAGCTGTATCATAAGGCGTGCTCTACTGTAGTCAATTTCTGTCCGCTCGTATCACGTTTTTTTTAGATGAAATATCGTGTAATAAAAGTTTCTTTGGTTTTTTAGAGGGGAGAAAATTGCAAATTTTCGACCTCCAATAAAAACAATGCGCGTTGCCTGCGGCAACACGAGTGGGGTTCTTGAGGGATAAAAAGCGTTTTTGCAAACGCTTTTTATCCCTCAAACTCCCTTTGGGAAAATTTAAATAAACTTTTGTTACACGGTATAAAACAACCTTTAAATTTAGTTCACGTTCCTAAGGCTTATAACCTATCTATTTAACATTCTTCTTCAACCATACCAGTATATCCGTATTCTTTTCCTCCGAAATATCCGCGGGTAATTCCACTCGTTCACTTGTTTTCATGTCAACGGCAATGATGTTTTTTTCCGTATCACTAATTACTTCACGCAATAGTTGGAAGCGATTATTGCGGTAGCGAGGATTGATTTTGCTTGAAATATACAAAGGTTCAGGTAATATCGGATTGACTTTAAACTCCATTGTATTCAAATCATAAGTCGGCACAATAGCTTGATAGGTGTCATCTTTTGATTTTAATAAAAACATCGAATTATAGCGTTCCCCTTCCAACACTTCATATTCTGCAAAAGGTTCAAGAACTTCAGGTTGTCCATTTTCTAAGCTAAAAACAAAACTGCCCATATCTTGTGTATACCCAATTAAATAATCTTCCCAAACTTCCAGACGCTTAATTTGTCCTGATTGCGCATCCTCCGCGAAGCGTTCATTTAAAAATGCAGGCTCGACCGCTCGAAATAATTTATCTTGCATCAGGTCATAACAGTAAATCTTTTTAACCCCTTGAATGGCAATGATTTTACTATCGGTATTGTACGTAATATCAGCGATGGAATAAGCATAATCCGCACTTATATCAATAGGCAAAACCTTTTGATAAATCAATTCACAATTGACGCCGTTATAAACCTGCAAAACGCGGTGACTTTCCTCTACATCGTTATCTTTTGTCTCATCGGTCGCTACAATTCGTACCAATTTGTTAATGTTTTGTGCCCAAAATTCATTGCCGTCGAGCATCGTACCGACCTTCTCACAGGCAGGTTTCTGTATCTCTGCGGGGACGGGTATATTAGTAGTTGTATCTGATTTTGCGCCAGCTTCTGTACCGACTTCTGTGCTTGAATTGGTATTGTCAGCCGTATCAGTAGTATCGCTACCGCAAGCAAATAAAGAGGTTAGAGCGAAGATAATTAGTAAGTTATGAAATGCTGATTTCATGGTAATTATTTAAAATGACTAAATCAAGTGACGTCTGGTATTTAACACGTGTCACTTATTTCAAAATCAATACTCACAGGCGCATTTACCAATTCATAACGTTGATTCAGTACGCTTGCGTTGATAAAAGTGGTCGCAGCATTTTCATACTGACCATACCCTTCGTGAATGTGACCAAAAGTATGATATTTTGGTTTGACTTTCTCTACAATTTCTAATAAATCTTTACAACCCACCAATTCACCCCGTATCGTACGGTCACCAAAGCCCAGTGGCGGACCATGCGTCACCAAAATATCAATATCTTCTGGAATGGCTTCCCAACAGCGTCGAATATCTTGTCCCCGCTGTCGATTGAACGCCCAATTGAAGAAAAATGGAGTGATGGGCGAGCCCCAAATTTTTATATTATTGATGCTAACCTCTTCATTTTCTAAATAAATGAGATTGGGAAAATTGTCCAAAATAGCTTTAAAAACACTCGGTGCTTTTTCAGGTAAAAAATCGTGGTTGCCAGCAACAAATACTTTATTTGGAATTGGCAATGCATCATACCATTGTAGAAAATTTTCAAGCTCGGCAGGTTTCCCGCTCGAAGACAAATCACCGGCATGAATAAGTAAATCGGTGTCTTTTGGAATTTGATTGGTCAATAGACGGTGCTTGCCGTGCGTATCGGAAATGAAGGTTATTTTCATCGTGTAAAATTTGGAAAAAAAATTGAAGACAAGAAATCTTTGAAAGAAAATGTCGATTTTCCTTTTTTTACTAAAAATGTCGCCACATCTTCGCGGTTGAAATATTTAAGTAAAACAAAAAGGCCGTTAGCTGTCTGTCCCCTGACTCCTGACTCCTGACATCTAAAAAAATCATGTCAAAAAAATTCGTTTCCGAAAAAATAATTGATAAGCATGTAGCCAAATTAGGCGCATTGGAGGGTGATTTTGATGAAATTGTCGCAGAATTAAAAGAAGAGCAACCGGCAATTTTAGGTTACCTTTTTTCTGACTCCTTTTTGATTTTGACGCAAGAAGAGAAGGAATATTTATTGTATTTATCCTTAGTTATTTTTGAATCTTGCGTAGAAGTTTTGGATGGTATTTTGGAAATGTCACCCGAAGAGTTGGAGGAAATCGAAGAGGGCAACTGGACACAACTAAATGATGCGGTAGGGAAAAACTTCCGTCAAAAATTAGATGGTTTTTTTGAAGATTACCCGCAAGAAGACTTGTTGGCGTTTGTCGAGGATTCATTGGTGATTAGTAAAGAAGGGGAGGAGTCGGATGATTTTGAAATTAGTAAAGAAGGGCGTGAACCGATTTTTGTTGCTCTGAAAACCATTATTGACTGCTTGGCGATTGATTAATTACTTCGCGTTCCTAAGAGCTTCGTTTTTTACTTTTAAAATAAATCCCACTCTAAACACATTTTCAATCTGAATGCGACTGTCGTGTTGCAATAATTTCCGCAGTTTTGAAATAAAAACATCGAAACTTCGCCCTAAAAAATAATCTTTTCGTCCATAAATTTTTTCTACTGCTTCATCCCTGCGTAAGATTTTATTTTGATGTAGACAAAGCAAATGAAGCACCTCATTTTCCTTTTCCGTAATGCGTTTAGTCGTATTTTCAAAAGTCAATTCTTGCATCGCAGCGTCAAAAAAGTAGTTGCCAATTTGAAATTTCGTCGGCAAACATTCCTTTGTCGTATCCTCATCCGTTTGTTCTCGCCGCAAAATCACCTGAATGCGACACAGCAAAACTTCCTCATCAAACGGCTTGGTAATAAAATCTTCTGCGCCAATCGAAAAGCCTTCCAATTTATCCGTTTTCAGAGACTTGGCCGTCAGAAAAAGAAACGGAATTTTTGGATTCAATTTCCGAATTTTTCGCGCTAAAGTAAAGCCATCCATTTTCGGCATCATTACATCAAAAATGCATAAATCGAATTTTCCTTTTTGAAAATATGCCCAGCCTGCTGCTCCATCGCGCGCAAGTTTAACCTCGAAGCCTTCCGATTCCAGAAACTCCATTAGTAAAAAACCGAGGCTAATGTCGTCTTCAACGATTAATATTTTTTGCATAGTAATTTAGTGGTTCACTATTTCAATACCTACGGTATACACACATCTCGACTTGGTTATTACTTTTATGATTTTTCAATCAAGGTTTTTTGTGTGCATACCGTAGATTTCAGTACAGTGTAACAAAAGTTTTTTTGACTTATCAGGAGCGAGAAAATTGTAAATTTTTGACCTCCAATAAATAATAGTGCGCGTTGCCTGCGGCAACGCGTGTGGGGTTCTTGAGGGATAAAAAGCGTTTTTGCAAACGCTTTTTATCCCTCAAATCCCTTTGTGAAAAAGATAAAGAAACTTACTTTACGAAGTATCCAGTAGCATGACTAGAATATTTCGGTAAAAACAATTCAAAACGACTCCCTTTATCAACTTCACTCGCTACTTTTATACTTCCACAATGCTTCTCCAAAATCATGTCCGTTTGGAAATGCCTTCAACTATGGAAGGGAAAAGGTTAAATATTTGTTTT
>CAYUNA010000067.1:0-4318 GCA_964445895.1 uncultured Saprospiraceae bacterium
TCACGGCCAGATAACGGCTAAAGTACAGCATTACATTTGATACACCGCCAAAAATAGAATATTTCCAGGTACGTTCGGTCAGAAAACCTCTTTATTCAGTCCACACTTAACTACATTTTTAAGCTATCAGAATTTAATTTCTTTATTCGTTTTTCAGTTTTAGCAGTCAAAACTACCAACTTCTTCCCACGAGGACCCTCGTTAATAATTGGCGTTTGTCCTGCTTGAATCCTTCGTTGAAACTCAATCTTAGGCATCATTGGTTGTATCCCCGTTACTGGCAATTCTGTGAATGATTCAGGTGTAGCGTCGACTACGGCTACCGCTTTATTGGTTGTTTCCGTGTGACTATTGGTGAACAAGTAAACAGCCCCTACTAAAATCAGCAAAGACGCTGCCATAGAGAAAACACGCACCACAGACATTCGGCTACGACTTCGGTGTTTATCCAGTTTGCTGTCCAGTTTTCGCCATGCATTGGCAGATGGACGCTGTGATAGCCGATGCTCTGATTTTCTAAAAATATCATCTATGTCTTTTCGATTATTGGTCATGATATTGGATTTAATGTTATGTTTTTTACTGTGATTTTTACTAAAAATTTACCCCTCGATTTCTAATCCTTGTACCAATTTTTGCATTCGTTTTTTTGCTAAAATTAATTGCGATTTGGAGGTATTGATGCTAATTCCCAACAATTCTGCGATTTCTCGATGCTTATATCCCTCAATAATATAAAGGTTAAAAATTGTTCGGTAGCCTGTTGGCAATTGTTCTAATAAATTCAAAATATCCTCAGCCGCCAGTTCATCTTCGATAGTCAATTTAGTTGGTTTATCTAGATTAGGGTTAATTTCAACATTCATTTTCAATTTTTGATTCTTCCGCAACTTCATCAGCGATTCATTGACAACAATACGCCTAATCCATCCTTCAAAACTTCCTTCACCGCTATACATATTTAGCTTCGTCAGCACCTTGAAAAACGCTTCCACCAGAACATCTTCTGCCTCCTCTGCATTTTTGATATAGCGTCGACAGACCCCAAACATCTTTGGTGAATAGCGGTCGTACAACTCCTGTTGCGCCCGTCGGTTTTGCTTTTTGCAAGCCTGTATGAGTTCGCGTTCTGTCAAAATAGGTAGTTTTTCGATAAAATTCTTTTCACTTAGGAACGTGTAGCAAAAGTTTCTTTGCATTTAAAACAAGAGGAGTTTGAGGATGAAAAATGATTTTGTAAAAATCATTTTTCATCCTCAAGAACCCCACCCGCGTTGCCGCAGGCAACGCGCATTGTTTTTATAGGAGGTCGAAAATTTACAATTTTCTCCCTTCTAATAATTTAAAGAAACTTTTGTTACACCGTATTTAGTAGATGCTAAGTAAACAAATTTTGGTGGGAACCATTGCTTTTTTATAAAAAAAATAGAGTTATACTTGATGTAATTGAAATCTTTTCGTCAATTGTACCGTTCCGTATTTCAAAGAAATAATCATGATAATAGCAATAGATGTTTATTACAAAAAGGGGCGTGCTAAATCTGTATCTATTGAATTTGACCATTGGACAGATGAAAAACCAACTCAAATTCATACGGTAGAGCTAGATGGAATCGCCGAATATGTGCCAGGTGAGTTTTATAAACGTGAATTGCCTTGTATTCTTAAAGTGTTGAAAAAGAGCGACTTATCAAAAGTGAAAACCATCATTGTGGATAGTTACGTGCAGTTGGATGATGATGGGAAATTGGGATTAGGGGGATACTTGTATCACCATCTGGAAGAAGCAATACCCGTTATTGGAGTAGCTAAAAAGAAGTTTCATACGCTGAATAAAATGGGTATTGCAGTACTGAGAGGCGAGAGTAAAAAACCGCTTTACGTCACTGCTGCGGGGATGGATTTAAAAGAAGCTGCCGCAAAAGTGCAGGGAATGGCAGGTGAGTTTCGTTTTCCAGAATTGTTGAAAATTTTGGATGCAGAAACAAAGGATTTTGATTAATATTTTGGTGCATTTGACTACTTGACCTGACAAAAAATCAAAGTCACGATATGAGGATTAGGAGAACTCAAAATGATTGCCTCTGAAAAAAAAATCCGTGGTGCGGACGGAGAGAGAATCGCTATTAAAGCTGGAAAAAATAATTCCAATTACCAAAAAAAAATTGTCGTGTCAAGTGGATTTGTTAAAAAAGCGACCAATTCTTCGATTTTTTTAAAATTTAATTATTTTTGCAATAGATAACTGAAGTTGATTGACGAATTTGCATAATAAATGTACTAAAACTAAACAAACTAAAAAAATGGGAACACCACCAGAATTTTTACAACCATTGATGCACAGCATCGAGGGGACAAGTATCAGAGTTCACAAAGAATTTCCGAAACTCGTGGACAATGATGTGGAATGGGTTTATGATAAATTATTGACTTATTATAAAAATCGGATAAGTAACGTAGAGGAGGAAGAACCGCTGTCTGCTATTGAACGAAAGCAAGTGTTGATTGATGAAATTTTAAATATCATTGACGTACGCGAAGAGGGGAAAATGGACAACGATTTCATCAATAACCCAGATTTTACCAATGGTGGACATCCAATTCCTTCGATGGAAATTTTTTACACGCTGGCATTCAAGCGATTACGCAATTCAGTTCGTCTATGGCGGAAGAAAGACGGGCGGAAAGGATATTTGAGTTTTATCGAACCTTTCTTATAAGGAATTCTCTTACGCGAACTTATCACTATTAACTTGACTGACTGCTAAGCATATTTTTTACCATTATTTAAAAACAATGCCCCCATTTTTCCGTTTCTAAAAGCTATGAAAAAAGAGAAAAACAACAAAAACGAAGATTTCATCAACCCAATTGATGAAGATAAAATTGCAGAAAACCCGCATTTATTGCCTTATGCACATTCGGTTGGTGGCTCTGTGATAAAGCCTATTGATAAAGGAAAAGTCAAGGGATTGGCAGTCACAGCTATGTACGAACAGACCGACGTGCAACTCAATCAGATTAGAAAGCAGGTTGAATTATTGGTCGAACAAGCGCAGCATATTCACCGCCGAGTAGAGGTTTCTGAAAAAATATATCAGGCAGATATGGGTTTTAAGCCGATATTGAATAAAATTTACCATCTTTACGAACGAAAGAATGGCGAACCTGTTCTCTCGATGGTCGGCCCGAATGAATGGGGCAAGAGTTGTCCTTATGAATTTGTCAATTCGGTGAAGATGATGAGTGACCATACCTGGGAGATATTGGTGGACGAATGATTGGCACGAACTATGAACTATGAACACTGAACTAAAAACTGGAATATGAATCTACTCGAAAATTTCGACGTCCGTAATCTCGGAAATCTTGACCTCCTCGCCAAACAAGTCGTAGAGGGTTTTATTATTGGACTTCACAAAAGTCCGTTTCATGGGTTTTCGGTAGAATTTGCGGAACATCGCATTTATAATCCAGGGGAATCGACGAAGAATATTGACTGGAAAGTGTATGCCCGAACGGGAAAATTATTTACCAAAAAATTTGAGGAAGAAACCAATTTGCGGTGTCAGATTGTGATTGATACGTCTTCTTCCATGTATTTTCCAGAAGTGGGCAAGGATAGCAAAAATTACATCAATAAGCTGCGGTGGTCAGCTTTGGCGGCAGCGGCGTTGATGAATTTATTGAAGAAGCAACGAGATGCCTTTGGCTTGAGTTTGTTTGACAATTCCGTCAATATTCACACCAAAGCGAAGTCCAATACGGCGCATTATCGCTTGTTAATGACGTATTTGCAAAACCTAATCGACAATCCAGCATACAACAAGGGAACATCGGCAGCGCAGGCCTTGCATCAAATCGCGGATAGCGTTCACAAGCGGTCAATGGTGATGGTTTTTAGTGATATGTTTGAACATTCAGATAATGTCGAGGAACTGTTTTCTGCCTTGCAACATTTGAAACACAATAAGCATGAAGTGGTGCTTTTTCATACCGTCGATAAGAATTTAGAGTTAGATTTTGAGTTTGAAAACCGTCCATATATTTTTATTGATATGGAATCGGGCGAGGAAGTCCGTCTACAACCCAATCAGGTGAAAGATGAATACATTTCGCAGGTTTCTAAATTTAAAGAAGACTTGCGGGTGAAGTGTTTGCAGTATCAAATTGATTTTGTGGAAGCCGATATTAATCGTGGATTTAAGGAGGTTTTGCAGGCGTATTTGGTGCGGAGGAGTAAGATGGGTGTATAAAAGCGTGACGTCATCTGTTGATGTAGGCTTTTAAATTGCTAATCAAGAATAGAAAGGGTTGA
>CAYUNA010000067.1:4418-12574 GCA_964445895.1 uncultured Saprospiraceae bacterium
AGAATACAAAAGTTTCTAAAACTTTTGTATTTTTTTGTGAACTGAGAATACAAAAGTTTTAGAAACTTTTGTATTTTTTTTTGTTCAAAAACAGATTTTTAAAACAAAATAAAACTTTAATGTTTAAATTGTTCAAAAGTATCACTTTTTTGTTTTATTTTTGCCGTTAATTATACAACAATACGCTACAACATGTCTAAAAAAATCAAATTATCGGTCAAAATGCTGGGGAAGAAATATCCTGTTTTAGAAAATATTCCAATAACGCTTTCCGCTAATTTTTCCAATGCACCACGACTTCAAGACCTGATAACAGAGCTTGTAACTCAGCAAGTTCAGCAATTTAACCAATTTCGTGAAGCCAATAAGCTACTTCCTTATTTATCTAACACAACGATTACCGACCAAGCGGAACGTGGAAAAGTTAGTTTTGGAGAAACTTACAATTCTGAAACTGTTTTGCTTACAGATGCTATCCAAACGGCTTTGCAAGCTTTTGAAGATGGCCTGTTTTTGGTATTTATTAATCAACATAAGATTGAAAACTTGGGAGATACTATAGAATTGAATGAAGATACCGAGTTGATGTTCCTGCGCTTGACAGCTTTGGCAGGGGGCTACTTTTAGCGAAGTGAATTTCAGATAAATGTCCGAACAAATTCGCGTTCCTAATTAATCAGTATCCCAACCTTTTTCTAATTCCTTTTAAAATTCGACATATATGATTTCTTCCGAAAAAGCTAAAGAATTTCTAAAATCCAAAGCCATTAAAAACCAGCAAGAAATTCGCTTGGCTGCGGTGAATAAATTAAGTGGAAACCAGCAGCGACTGGGATTATTATTGATAAATGAAGTAGAAGAATACAAAGATGGTGATAAAGATTATCAGCAACGTCACACAGATGCGGAGAAACGGCGAAAAGAAATTCAGATGTTGATGGTTGCAGAAAAAGAAGGCAAATCTATCTGGGAGAATGGTTATGCCGAGGTTTTACCTGCCATTTTTGGTGCATTTTCACCGTGTGTCAAAAAGGCGTGGGATGGACTGAATTACTTGATGTATCAGATAAGTTATGACCGCCGTTCTTTTCGTGCGCCGCAGTCACCTGATTTGTATTTGGAACGAAAAATTAAATGGATTGATTATCTATTGCCTGATTTTTCTTACGACCTTTCATTGCCAGAGTATGCTCAATATTTAGGATATCTTTCGGATTATCCTGGGCATCAATTGACGCACGTTTTGGCAGCAGCCATAGAAACCAATGACGAAATTGGACAAGCCGTTCAGCAAGTTTTAATCAATACGATTTATGGTAAGGACTCAATTGGAAAGATAAGTCGCGCGGTCATCAAAACACTTTTACTAACAGAATCGACGGACAATCATGTGGCAATTGAGCAATTATTACTTTCTGCACAACGGCAAGAAGGATTGCGGCAGTCAGTACTGGAATGCTTGGACGAAACTACCTTATCGGCGCAAAAATATTTGATGCAAGTCGTTTTAGACCATGATTTATTGCGCTTTAGTTCCGTTGTGCGTGCTTTGGATGTCTGGTGTGGTATGGGCTGGGAGGCAGCAAAAGCACCTTTGTTGAAACGGTGCATGGAGATGGGATTGAACTTTTTAAACCAACCAGAAACGATTGATGCGGCATTGCAAAGCAAGGATAATTTAGAAATTTATATGGCACTTTGGGCGAGCGGATGCCTGGGGATGGAAAATACAATTCCGCGTATTGAAACGGTCTTGAAGCGGAAAGAATCGGAGAAAAAGGCGACTGGATTGCTCTTTTTATCGCAGATTAAAATTCCACATTTGCAGACCAAATTGGCGTTGCCATTTTTAGACAAAAAAGACTTATTGGTCACTACTTTTGCTTTCAATAATATTGTGGAAGTACCGAAAGAAAAGCAGTCTGCTGTTTTCAAAATATTGATTGAATTGTGGCAGCAACTTGGAGAGAAAAATTATGTAGTTAACGGTAAAGTTTTTAGCTGGACGCATTTCGAATTGACACGAAAATTAGTGATGGACAAGGCGTTTATGTCGGCAACGGATGATGATTTTGAGCTACTGAGTGCGTTATTCGACCAAATGCACGTTGACAATCGTGGTTGGTTTGCACGAACGTATTTGAATGGTGAGAAAGAGATAACGCCAGCCATTCGGGAGTTCATTTTTGTGGCACTGACCGACCGTAGCGATTGGGTGCGTAGTTCTGCTTTTGCCGCTTTAGAAAAGATAAAATTGACCGCAGAGGAAGCGGTGCAAGCCGAGGCAATGTTGAGTCGAAAAAGTGCCGATTTGCGGAAAGGCGTTTTAAAATTATTGATAAAGCAAGAGGAAAAAGCTGTCTTAGCCAGTACCAAACGATTGTTAGAATCTAAGAAGTTAGACCAACGATTGGGTGGTTTGGATTTGCTTCATCAGTTGTTTAAAAATAAGGTGCAACTCGAACGAGTTCAAGCATTGGCCAATGCTTATCAAGAACGTAAAAAACTGTCAGACAAGGAGTTAATCCTGTTATCCAATATTAATGCAAATGCAGAGGAATATACTTTAGCCAATGGTTTTGGCTTGTATAATCCTGCGAAATTGACGACTTCACCATCGCCTATTGATAGACTGGGCAAACTCGATTCGGTACATCCGTATCCAGTTGATATGGAAAAAATGGCGACGACTTTAGACGCTCTTTTGCAACTTTTGGAAAAGCATAAAGACTATGAATATGAGTATGAATATTGGGACGGGACGAAGACTAAAATCCTCTTAGGAAGCAGTTCTATCAATCGAATAAAGTATAAACACTTGACAGATACTATAATCGAAGGGCCACGAGATTATCTGGAAGCACTGCCGCTGTTTGAAGTATGGGAAAATTGGTTTCAAGAGAGCAATTTGACCAATGAAGAACTGTGGTTTTTTAATATTTTGGCGCGACCAGAATGGGGATATAGTTACGAGAAAACAGTTGATTTTTTGAAACCAATCAAGCAGCGATTAAAGCCAAAAATTCAGCATAAAATTTATAAATCGGATGATTCCAACAGTCTTTGGAGTGCGATTTTTATTACCGATGCATTAAGTCAGGCTTATCCTTTTGATAAAAAAAACGAGACTTGTTTGAATATATTAGAAAGTCTCTTAGCAGCCATTCCAGAGCATAAATTGGATGATAGTGCCTATAAAAAATACGGTCAGAATATCAAACCAACCTGGCGAGAAAATTCCGTTGTCAGACATTGGATGAACTATCAAAATCAGGAGATAGAAAACCTCTCCAAATCTGAATTATCTCGCTTATGGCATTTGCACAATTGGTATTTTCGAACGGCAAACAAAGAATTGGAAGATTGGCGGTCATCGCTTGACTTAAATGTTGCTGCGTTTCAAAATGGTATAATCAACGAGGATGATTTTACCGAAAATTTGTTATTTGTACCCAATAATTTCCGCAACCTAACAACGCTTGATAAAAAGCAAAAATCTGAATTTCAAGCAGATGAAAAGATTATGGAACTCGTTCGAAAATGCGTTGGGCGTATTTTGGATATTGAATTGAAACGTGGCGATACGGAAACCGTTTTCAGCACTCAAGCTTTACGAATACAAAGTATTTATGGCATTGACCGATTAGTGGCAATTTTGTCAGCAATGAAGAAAGAGAAACTGCAAAAAGGGTATATCTACGGTTGGGCAAGTGGTAGTAGTAAAAAGGAATCTTTTTCGCATTTGTTACGCGTGGTCTATCCTAAAAAAACGGAAACTTTTGATGATTTTTCTAAAGCAATTAAAGCCACAAAAATATCTGAACAACGGCTTTTGGAAGTTGCGATGTACTCGCCGCAGTGGTTGCCTATGATTCAAGATTATTTGGGGTGGAAGCAATTGACGGATGCCGTTTGGTGGTTTCATGCGCATACCAAAGAGTCGGATTATCAGTCAGATGCACGATGGGATGCAGATGTGAATATGTTTACTAAGCTGACTGCCAGTGAGTTATCTGATGGTGCGGTGGATGTGCAATGGTTTAGGAAAGTGTATCAGGGATTGAAAAAAGCACGTTGGACAAAATTATACGATGCCGCCAAATACATCAGTACAGGACCAGGTTATCGGCGAGCGCAGATTTTTGCGGATGCGATGTTGAATGTTTTAAAACAGAAGGAAGTCATTGAAAAAATCAAAGATAAACGAAATCAAGATTATGTGCGAGCGCTCGGTTTGTTGCCATTGAATAAGCGAAATCCAGAGGGTGATATTTTGAAGAAATACCGTCTTTTGCAGCAATTTTTGAAAGAAAGCAAGCAGTTTGGTTCGCAACGGCAAGTGAGTGAAAAAGCGGCGGTTAAAATATCGATGGACAACTTGGCGCGAACGGCGGGCTACCCTGATCCGATTCGATTGAGTTGGGCAATGGAGGCTTTGGAAGCACAAGAAATCTTAGCAAAATCGAAGCCTTTTGTCGAGGGAGAAGTTGAGATTGTTTTAAAAATAGACGACCAAGGCAAAACGCATTTAATCACCACAAAAGCAGGTAAGACGTTGAAAGCAATTCCTGCCAAATTGCGGAAACACAAGTCTGTATTGCTACTCAAAGCTGCTCAAAAAACGTTGCGAGAACAGTACAAACGGACGAGAAAAGCCTTGGAAGAAGCGATGTGTCGAGGCGATAAATTTTCGATATCGGAAGTTGACAAATTGTTACAGCATCCAGTGGTTGCGCCTCAGTTGAAATGTTTAGTTTGGGCTTATGTTGCGGATGGTAAAACAACGGTTGGCTATTTTGAAAATGGGCAATTAATCGTTCCCGAAAAAGAAAAATTCACTTTACCAGACGATGCAATGATTCGCTTGGCACATTGTACAGATTTGCACGCGTCGGGTGATTGGAGTGCCTTACAAAAAGACTGTTTTCAAGCGAAAAAAGTGCAGCCGTTTAAGCAGATTTTTAGAGAATTGTACTTACCAACTCATGATGAATTGGCGGAAGTTACTACTTCTCGCCGCTATGCAGGGCATCAGGTTCAACCACAAAAAACAGTTGCTTTGCTTAAGACACGAGGTTGGACAGTTGACCCGGATTCAGGTTTACGCAAGGTGTATCATCAGGAAAATATAATTGTTAATCTATTTGCCATAGCTGATTGGTTTACGCCTGCTGATGTAGAATCACCAACCTTAGAAACGGTGTCGTTTACCAATCGAAACGACCATAAATTAATTCCATTTAAAGATTTATCGCCGCTAATTTTTAGTGAAGTTATGCGCGATATTGATTTGGTGGTCAGTGTTGCTCATGCAGGTGGCGTTGACCCAGAGGCCAGCCATTCGACCATTGAAATGCGAACGGTGATGGCACAAGAAACAGTAGATTTATTGGGCTTTGATAATGTTAGTTTAAAAGGCAATCATATTTTAATTAAAGGAACTTTGGGCGATTATTCGGTGCACTTGGGAAGTGGGGTAGTGCATAAATTACCAGGGGGGTATTTGTCTATTTTGCCAGTGCATTCAGCGCACCGAGGGCGTATCTTTTTACCGTTTGCCGATGATGACCCGAAGACTTCGGAGATTCTGTCGAAGGTTTTGTTGTTGGCGGAAGATGGGAAGATTAAGGACCCTACGGTTTTGCGGCAGATTTAGTAAACTGTAAGTCAATTTTACTTGACCCGGCAAAAAATAAAAATCACTATATGAGGCACTTAGGAGAATTCAAAATACAGTTCAATAGCGATTCTCTCTCCGTCCGCACCACGGGTTTTCTAGTTATAGAGGCAATCATTTTGATTTTTTAGCATAAAATCAAAATGATTGCCTCTAAAAAAAAATCTTAAACGCTCAAATTTTCAAGAGGGACGTCACGCTATGACTACGATTTGGAAAAGCACCATCTATTTATATTCCAGTATTTATGAAAAATTTGTCCGCTCTGCGTTCATAATTACCACACGGCATTTAAGTTAATTCATTTTATAAAGATACCTAAATTCAAGCTACAATATTAAACAAAAATACTTGTTCGATTTTTTTTTGATGAAATTCATGATTTTTTTAGAGGAAACAAGGTGTTGATTATCAATTGATTATAGTGTTTTAAAAATGTTTTTTAAATCTTTTTTCAAAAAAAAATAAAAAAACATAGGGGGAATCCTCAATCCTTCCGTCTTGGGGTCAAACACACAAAAAATAACGAAATAAAGTTTTCAAAATCATCTAAAAACGGTGTGTTTCTGATTAACCATTAACCCCAAACCATTCATCATTTTTTAAATTTAATTAACCAGTTAAAATAGTCAACAACATGAAGAATTCATTTTTTCTAGTAGCATTGCTATGCTCAATCGCGTTTTTCAACTCTTGTAAAAAAGACAATGACCAGGACCTTCCAGAACAAGTGACGGAAGCCCCAAAAACAGAGACAAATGCTCGCCGTTCTTGCGGGATGCACGACCACATGACGAAGTTAAATACTGACCCAGAGTACCGAAAAGCACACCAAGAGAAGCTTGCTAAGGTAAAGAATATGGTAAGTGAACGAGCAGCTTGCAACGACCCAGTTATCTTGCCAATGGCGGTTCACTTTCAAGGTATTCAAAATCCTGATGAATCCTGTTTGCGCCAATTGGCACAGTCACAAATCGATATTTTGAATGCTGATTATAGTGGAACTAACAGTGATATTACAAATTGGACAAACAATGCGGCGTCTTTTTTTCCAGGCGTCAGCAATGGGGAAGCGTGCATTCAATTTTGTATTGCTACTCAAAATCACCCGGCAGGTTCAGGTATTGCAAATGGAGACCCCGCAGTGACGATTAACGCAACTTCTGGTGACTTCTCTGCGGCTTGGAGTGGCTATTTAAATATTTTCGTTCAAGCAAATACGGGTGTTTTGGGTTACTCTCCATTAGGTGGTTCTGGCAATGGTGATGGTGTGGTCATTGATGCGAATGCCTTCGGTGCAGGTAGCGGTTGTGGCTCGATTTCACCAAATGCGCCTTACGATTTAGGACGGACTTTGACGCACGAATTGGGACACTATTTACTATTAGACCACATCTGGGGCGGTGGCTGCGGGCAAGATGATGATGTGGCAGATACACCAGATGCTGCGGACTCTAACTATGATTGTCCAAATTTGGGTGTAAGTTCTTGTGGCTCAACAGATATGCACATGAACTACATGGATTACACGAACGATGCTTGTATGTATATGTTTTCGGCGGGGCAAGCAACTCGGATGGAAAATTATGTATCCAGTAGCTTGCAAAACTTGATTAGCAACGGTGCGACAGTCTGCCAGGGCGGTGGCGGCGGAAATCCTGCAACATGTACAGATGGCATTCAAAACGGGAATGAAACAGGCGTTGATTGTGGAGGTCCTGACTGTCAGCCTTGTCAAGTTGACCCAACTTGTGAAGATGGCATTCAGAATGGTGATGAAACAGGCGTTGATTGCGGAGGTTCTGATTGTCAGCCTTGCCAAACGGGCAATAACTGTGAAGCACCAACGAATGTATCCGTCAATGTAGCGAGCGCATCTACGGCAATTGTAACCTTTAATGCAGCACCTGAGGCGTTTGAATTTATAGTGACTTACGAAGCGCAAGGTGTTGGTGTACAAACAGTTACGACGAGCGACACTTATATGATTTTGGAGGATTTAACAGCGGAAACGAACTATCAAGTACAAGTGCAGGCAGTTTGTCAAGATGGTACCTCATCGGCAGCAATTACGCAGTTTTCAACGCCAGCAGGTGACGGTGGCAACTGTGAATGTGGCGAAGATACCCACATTGGTTTAGCATTGACGCTTGACAATTATCCAGAAGAGACCACTTGGCAATTGATTAATGACAACGGTGAAATTGTAGCAGCAGGTGGCGATTACAACGAATCTGGTGCAACAATTGAAGAATCAACTTGCCTGGAAGATGGTTGCTATACATTCTATATCACAGACACTTATGGCGACGGTATCTGCTGTTCTTACGGCAACGGTTCATTTGAAATCTTGGATGCAGACGAAAATGTCTTGGCAAATGGTGGTGATTTTGGAGACTATGCGGCACTTGATATTTGTGTGGACAATGGCGAAATTGACATCATTGAATTTAGAAAAGCAGAGAAAGAATTGACGCAA